>JANMLV010000225.1:0-34038 GCA_031372705.1 Bacteroidota bacterium
GCTCGTTTATGAATTGGATGAAAAAACTTTGGAGCCAATTCGTCACTACTATCTTGGAAGTGAAGAGGATGTTAAAAAAAGAATTGAAAGCACTTTTTTCATAATCCGGGTATTACAAATGCGCATTGCTGCACCGTGAAATTAATTGTTTTTATGATTACAAGGTAAACTATTAACCATAATTAACCATTTGACGCATGAACCATGCCTAAAGTTACAGGTAGCCGTAAAATTTTAACATCTTTTTTCGACCAATTTGCAAAAATTGCAGATGAAGCGGTAAAATTGGGGATGAATTTGGAGTTAATGGACGATGTAACGCTGCGAAAAGCACAATTAAACGATGCCGAAGCATTGGCTGAGCTAGGCAAACAAACGTTTTACGACACTTATCATGAGCACAATACTGATGCAAATATGGGTGATTACATTGCTAATAACTTCACTATCAGCCATTTAGAATATGAACTAACCGATAACGATATTGTATTTTTTGTTGCCGAATTAGGAACTAACATTATTGGCTACCTAAAACTAAACAGGGTGAACAATGCGTATATAGCAAATGTAAAAGCAGTTGAAATATCGAGATTGTATGTAGATAAGGCTTTTCAGCACTTGAAAATTGGTAAAAAATTGATTTTGGCGGCTGAAAACCAAGCTAAAATCGATGGATGTAGTGCAATTTGGCTTGGCGTATGGCAAAAAAACACACATGCAATTGAAATATACAAACATTTAGGGTTTACTATTGTTGGAACAACCACTTTTACCCTCGGGCTCGACGAACAGCTTGATTTTATGATGGTTAAACAATTATAACATGCAATTCAGCATCATAATACCAACCTATAACGAAGCAACCTATATAGAGCGGCTGATCCGGCATTTGCAGCGCATAGCAGTAGGATACACCTATGAAATTATTGTGTGCGATGGTGGCAGTTCCGATTCAACCATTCAAATTGCAGTAGCGGCCGGTGCAAGAACTATTGCATCTCCTGTAAAAGGGCGTGCAGGGCAAATGAACTATGCATCCCACCAAGCCTCCGGGGCAATATTATATTTTGTACATGCCGATTGCTTGCCACCCGAAAGTTGTTTTTCAGCTATTCATAAACGTATTTCAAATGGCTTTGAAGCAGGATGTTTTCGGTACAAATTTGATTCCAATCGATGGTATCTTAAGTTCAATGCGTTTTTCACCCGATTCAGCGGAATGATTTGCAGAGGTGGCGACCAAACCCTTTTTATTAAAAAAACAACTTTCGAGCAAATTAAAGGGTTTAACGAGCGATTTATTATAATGGAGGATTACGATTTAGTGCGCAGATTGCGAAAAGGCCATCATTCTTTTCAAATTATACCCGAATATGCCATTGTTTCAGCGCGGAAATACGACAAAAACAGTTGGCTGAAAGTGAACTTTGCCAACACTGTTGCAATGCTGATGTTTATTTCCGGCGCATCTTCGCCACAGCGTATAAAAGCAACCTATCATGGTCTCATTAAACATCCAAAGGATGAATAAAATAACTTTATGAACCGTTAACAGGCATGTGCATCACTCAATTTGGCCTTAGTTCTAGTATCTTTGCGCCATGTTTGCAGAAAAAGTAATTTGGATAACGGGGGCATCATCCGGTATAGGCGAAGAGCTGGCAAAACAATTGGCTAAACAGAAAGCAAAACTCTTACTATCATCTCGCAGAGCAGAAGAATTACAACGCGTGCAAAAAATTTGTCTGCAATCAACACCGCATGTTGAAATATTAACCATCGACCTTAACGAAAAAAACACCTTAGCAGCTAAAGCTGAAGAAGCGATTCGTATTTATGGCAAGATAGATATTTTAATAAATAGCGGTGGTATTAGTCAGCGCTCCTTGGCAATGGAAACCGATGAACAAGTTGAGGAAAGAATTATGCAAATAAATTATTTCAGCTCTGTTGCACTTTCGAAAGCGGTATTACCGCAAATGGAAGTAAACGGGTTTGGCCATATTGTATTAATCAGCAGCATCACCGGTAAAATTGGCGTGCCGAGTCGCTCTAGTTATTGTGCAAGCAAACATGCATTAATCGGTTATTTTGATGCGTTGCGTGCTGAACTGCGCATAAAAAAATCGCCGATAAATATTAATATTATTATGCCGGGATATATTCATACCAATATTTCAATGAATGCCGTAAAAGGCGATGGCAATAATCAAGGCGTAATGGATAAAGGTCAAGCTAATGGCATGCCGGTTGAAGATTGTGTAAAACAAATAATTAATGCCATTCGCAAAAATAAAAAGGAAGTATTAATTGGTCGCAAGGAATTATTGATGGCACATTTCAGAAGATTTATTCCGGCATTATATTATAATTTAATTGCTAAAGTGGCTACCAAATAAACAGCGTATTTAAATAAATAAAAAAAATATTAAACCAAAATATAACAATGAAACCAATTATCAGTGGCATTCAACAAGTAGGTATAGGCAACCCTTATGTGCATGAAGCATGGAGATGGTATAGAGAGAAGTTCGGCATGGATGTAAAAATATTTGAAGAAGCCGCAGAAGCAAACTTAATGTTGCCTTACACGGGAGGCATGCCACATAAACGCCATGCTATTTTAGCTGTAAATATGAATGGTGGCGGAGGATTTGAAATTTGGCAATATACATCGCGCAAACCTGAAGCTGCTACTTTTGAAATACAGTATGGCGACTTA
Source organism: Bacteroidota bacterium (assembly GCA_031372705.1). GTDB lineage: Bacteria > Bacteroidota > Bacteroidia > Chitinophagales > BACL12 > UBA7236. Next base: position 2,723 of record JANMLV010000225.1, read on the forward strand.
GGTATTTACGCTTGTAAAATGAAAAGCAGAGATGTAAAAGCTACATTCGATTTCTTAAAAAAACAAAATGTAAATATTCTTGGTGAAATAAGTAAGAACCCTAACGGGGATGATCATTTTTATTTAAAAGATTTATATGGAAATGTATTTGAAGTTGTTAACGCTGACGATTGGTTTGGCAAAACTAATTTTACCACAGGCGGAAGTTACGGTGCCGTAATTGGCGTTTCCGATATTGAAAAATCAATGGCTTTTTACGGGGATATTTTAGGATTCGACAAAGTAATTTATGATAAGGAAGAAGTGTTTGCCGACAGTGCTGTTTTACCTGGTGGCAATTTGAAATCGCGCCGTGTATTATTAGCGCAATCGGAATCGCGCAGAGGACCTTTCAGTAAATTATTAGGCAATGGTGAAATAGAATTAGTAAAGGTTTACGACCGCACGCCAAATAAAATATTTCAAAATAGATTTTGGGGCGATTTAGGATTTATTCATTTGTGTTTTGATATTCAGGGAATGGATAAAATGAAAGCATTATGCGAATCGAAAGGATATCCATTTACTGTTGACAGCGGCAACCATTTTGATATGGGAGAAGCTGCCGGGCATTTCAGTTATATTGAAGACCCTGATGGCGCCTTAATTGAATTTGTAGAAACACATAAAGTGCCGATTCTAAAAAAATTCGGCTGGTATTTAAATCTCAAAAAACGCGACCCGAATGAGGCATTGCCAAATTGGATGGTGAAGGCGATGGGGTTGAATAGGGTGAAGTGAGGGAAGAGAGAATTGAAAAGATTGAGCAAGATTGAGCAAAATTGAACAAAATTTGGTGGTTCCGAACACGGCGGTGATTAGCGGCTTTCAATTGAGATAGGTCCTGATGTTATTGAGATTCAAAAGATTAAATTAGAACAACAAATAGATTTAAAAACACTGCTGCAAGTGATAATTTTTGTACTATTTATAGCGAACATAATTTCTACAAATCGGGAACAATCGTAAAATATTAATTTTGTTCCAAATCCGCATCACTTATCTGTAAATCATCTATCACTCTGGTTTTTGATGGGTAATTTAATGCCTGAAATGCCGCTAACACAATAAACAAAACTAAAAATACACGCTGCTCTTCCAAAAACAATCCAACAACACAAAATAATGCCGGCCCTTCTATCATTGCCACGCGAACAATAAATGCGGTGCGCCAAGCTGCCAATTTTGAATTTACATCCGGGAGTGTAATAAATTTTGATTTTTGATTATTATAATAAGCTCTGGAACCAATTATACCCATAGATGCAAAACCTACAGCAATAAAAAACAAAGTGCTATCGGTTGTTTGCTCAACATGTTGATTTCCCAATTGCAAAAAAATTACTACCGCAAGAAACAATATTGGTCCGGTAAATAAACCGAAAAATAGTATTTGCAAAGTGCGTAAATAGGTAGATTGTCCGATTATCATATTATTGAATTTTACTTAAAATAAATTGCAATATGGCATTAAACATTTCTTCCTTTTCCGGTTCATTATGCATTTCATGATATAAGCCGGGAAATTCTTTAAAGGTAATCAAATCAGGGCGCATAGCAGCAAATTCGGCGCTTGCGGTATGGTCAGTTAATTTATCTGCCGTGCCGTGCAATAATAATAACGGAAAATGTAATTGGCTTGCTCGTTCCAAAATCATCTTTCCATTCGTTAATATTTCAAAGAAACCGGAAGCCGAAATTTTTCCATGAACCAATTTATCCTGCTTATATTTTTCAACAACAGCTTGGTCATGCGCAATAAACGACGGATTTAAACCGGTAGGTTGCAGCAAGGCAGGAAAAATTGATTTTACAGTTTTTCCCAGCGCCACTTTCCATGCCGGTGGTTCAAACGCCAACCTAATCCATGGCGATGTTGCTATATAGCCTGCTACTTTCTCTTTATTTACAAATGCATGATTAATAACCACATTGCCCCCCATACTATGCCCATAAATAAAAATCGGCTTCCCCGGGTAACGCTGTTGCACAGTGTGTAACAACATATCAACGGTTTCTATATATTCGTCGAAACTGTTAACGTGCCCACGAGCGCCGGCCGAATTACCATGTCCTATCAGGTCGGCGGCGAAGAAATCGATTTTATGCGCTACAAAAAAATTAGCCACATGCTCAAATCTAGTGCTATGGTCGCTTTGCCCGTGAAAATGGCAAATTACTGCAATTGGCTCTTGAGCGCAGGTCCAACTTTGGCTAAAAATATACTGCCCTTTTTTGTTCTGATTGTCGTAAGTGGTATGTTGCATCAATATTAAATTAATCGATAAATATATAAATTTATTTACAGGTATTATCTTCACAGCAAATTAAGGTCATGAAAAAATTGAAACCCATTCTTAAAATTGTTGGCTGGTTGGTGCTCGTTGTAGTGCTTTATTTAGCCGGTGTAATCATTTATGGCACCATTACCGATTACAAGCGAGATGCAGGCAATGCCGAAGCCAGCGAGGTAAAAGGCAAAGCCGCAGATGCAACCGAAATTGATTCAATAATCACCTTAATTAGTTGGAACATCGGTTATGGTGGCCTGGGAAAAGAAATGGACTTCTTTTATGATGGCGGGAAAACTGTAAGAGCACCGCGTGAAATATGGGATAAAGATTTCGCCGGCGTGCAAAAGATAATGACCGATAACAGCGATGTCGATTTTTATTTAATTCAGGAAATAGACAGAAGCTCACGAAGAAGTTACGAAGTAGACCAAGTGCGAGAAATTAATCATATTTTACAAGGATACGCTTCGTCGTTTGCAGTAAATTATGATGTTAATTTCGTTCCTGTTCCATATACTAATCCAATGGGAAAAGTATTTGGCGGTGTCGCCACATTTTCGCGATACAAACCAACTGAATCAACCCGCATTCAATATCCGGGAAAATTTCCATGGCCTACAAGAATATTTTTCTTAGACCGCTGCTTCTTAACACAGCGTTATCCATTATCTAATGGCAAAGAATTAATTGTAATTAATACCCACAACTCCGCTTACGATGAAACAGGCGAAATTAAAGGCGGCGAAATGAATGCCATTAAAGCCTATGTTGAAGCAGAATATGCAAAAGGCAATTATGTAATTGCAGGTGGCGACTGGAATCAATGTCCGCCCAATTTCCAATACGATAAATTTATTCCGAAATCCGGCTACGACGGATTTATGCCACCATCCATGAGCTTTGATTATACACCTGAAAATTGGATTTGGGCCTATGATCCCGATGTGCCAACAAATCGTCATCTTGAAACACCACTCGATGAAAACACATTCAGAACAGTAATCGATTTCTTTTTGATTTCACCGAATTTAAAATTACTGAAGATTAATACAATCGATACTAAGTTTGAATACTCGGATCATCAGCCGGTGAGGATGCAGGTTCAGTTAATGTGATGATTAAATTGGGGGATTTTGAGTGCGGAGCGGATGATGCAATTAATTAGCTGATTAGCAAATTAGCTAATTAGCAAATGTGGGTTTTGAGTATGATTTGAAATCATAGCTGCGATGTTGCAATTATTGTTGGCTTTTTTGCCTGTGGCAAATAAGTGATGATTTTCAATTAGAGTTGAAATTACATTAAAATGATAAATCCATTAGCTAATTTGCTAATTAACACATTAGCTAATTAGCTAATGTGGGTTCTGAGAATGATTTGAAATCATAGTTGCGATGGTGCAATTATTGTTGGCTTTTTTGCCTGTGGCAAATAAGTAATAATTTTCAGTTGGAGTTGAAATTACATTAATATGATAAATCCATTAGCTAATTTGCTAATTAGCTAATTAACCAATTAAACCTATGAAATACCTCCTTTCCATCGACCAAGGCACTACCAGTTCTCGAACTATTTTGTTTGATGAACAATTAAATGAAATTGCGCGTTCGCAAAAAGAATTTCCGCAAATTTTTCCGAAACCGGGTTGGGTAGAACATGATGCAGAAGTAATTTGGGAAACACAATTAGCAACCTTGCGCGAAGTATTAGATATCGCCAAGATTGCAGCCGCACAAATTGCCGGCATCGGCATTACCAATCAGCGCGAAACAGTTGTGGTTTGGGATAAAACTACAGGCAAACCCGTTTACAACGCAATAGTTTGGCAAGACCGACGCACCGCCGAAATATGCGAAGATTTAAAATATAAAAATCTTGAAAATTATATTCGCGACAATACCGGATTAGTTATTGATGCTTATTTTTCAGGCACGAAAATAAAATGGATTTTAGATAATGTTCCCGGCGCGCGACAATCAGCAGCAGAAAATAAATTATTATGTGGCACAATCGATTGCTGGTTAATATGGAAATTAACAGAAGGAAAAATACATGCCACCGATGTGAGCAATGCTTCACGTACCATGTTATTTAATATTAAAAATATTGAGTGGGATGATCATTTATTGCTGGAATTAAATATCCCCAAAAACATTTTACCTGAGGTAAAAAACTCCATCGACAATTTTGGATTAGCCAATATTGGTGGAAATAATATTCCGATTTATGGTGTAGCCGGTGATCAACAAGCTGCATTATTCGGACAGCGCTGTTTTGAAATTGGCACTGCTAAAAACACATACGGAACCGGATGTTTTATGCTAATGCAAACAGGTGAAAAAATGGTAACCTCCGAGCATCGATTACTCACTACCATTGCTTGGGGAATTAATGGTAAAATTAATTATGCATTAGAAGGCAGCGTATTTATTGGAGGCGCCGTTGTGCAATGGCTGCGCGATAGTTTGCAAATAATTTCGAGCAGTGAAGAATCAGAACAAATTGCAGCATCATTAACAGATAACGGCGATGTATATTTTGTGCCTGCATTTACAGGTTTAGGTGCGCCGCATTGGGATATGTATGCCACCGGAATAATAACAGGATTAACAAGAGGAACCGGAAAAAATCATATTGTTCGCGCTGCATTAGAATCAATTGCCTATCAAACCTGCGATGTTTTGCAAGCCATGAATAAAGATGCCGGCATCATATTAAAAACATTAAAAGTTGATGGCGGAGCAACTGCCAATAATTGGCTCATGCAATTTCAAAGCGATATTTTACAAACCCAAGTTGTTCGTCCCGAATATTTAGAATCCACCGCACTTGGCGCAGCCAGTCTGGCCGGAATTGGCGCAGGATTATTTACCCAAGCAGATTTGGCTACACAACCATTAACCTCCACACGATTCAAACCGAAAATGAAGTTGATTGCGGCGGATGAGTTGTATTTTAAATGGCATACTGCGGTGATTAGGGCGAAGTTAGAATGATGTGCAGATGTGCTAATGTGCAGATGTGCTAATGAAACAGCCAGAACCCCACTAAATAGCATATTTATTCTCCGCTTTCTCCGCTTCTCCCTTCCTCCGCGAGAACCAAGAGCTTTTTTTGATGCTCAGTGTGCGCTTGTATTTGCCTACCCCCTCAGTTTGCCGTATCTTTGCGCCTGCAAAACTTAAAACGAAGAATTATGAATTACGATGTTATCATATTAGGAAGTGGACCCGGCGGCTATGTTGCTGCAATCAGGGCTTCACAATTGGGTTTAAAGACTGCCATTGTTGAGCGCACAGAGTTAGGTGGTGTTTGTTTAAATTGGGGATGTATACCTACCAAAGCCTTGTTAAAAAGCGCTCAGGTATTTGAATATATGAAGCATGCGGCAGACTACGGTATAACCATTAGTGATGCAAAAGCAGATTTTGGCGGAATGGTGAAGCGCAGTCGCGACGTTGCCGGTGGAATGAGCAAGGGAGTTCAGTTTTTGATGAAGAAAAATAAAATCGACATTATTGAAGGCAACGGTATTGTAAAACCGGGAAAATCGATTGAAGTTACCGATGCTGCCGGCGGTAAAAAACTGGTTACGGCGAAGTATATTATTATTGCAACAGGTTCACGCAGTAAAGATTTACCAACCATGAAGCAAGATGGTAAAAAAATAATAGGCTATCGCGAAGCTATGAGTTTGCCGGTTCAACCTAAAAAATTAGTTGTTGTTGGTGCGGGTGCAATAGGTGTTGAGTTTGCTTATTTCTATAATTCAATTGGAACAGAAGTTACCATTGTTGAATTTATGGATCGTATTGTACCGGTTGAAGATGAAGAAGTTTCTAAAGAATTAACGCGCAATTTTAAAAAGCAAGGTATCACTATTATGACCTCATCGGCTGTTGAAGCAGTTGATACTTCGGGCGAAGGTTGCAAAGTAAAAGTGAAAACAGCGAAGGGCGAAGAAATTTTGGAATGTGATATCGTTTTAAGTGCAGCAGGTGTTGTTGCTAATATCGAAAATATAGGATTAGAAGGAACCGGTATTAAAACTGAAAAAGGAAAAATTATTGTAGATAAATATTATAAAACAAATGTTGATGGTTATTACGCCATTGGCGATGTTACTCCGGGTCCTGCCTTAGCACACGTTGCCAGTGCTGAAGGTATTACTTGCGTTGAAGCAATTGCGGGACATAAACCGGAAGGCATTGATTATAATAATATTCCGGGTTGCACTTATTGCTCACCGGAAATTGCAAGCGTGGGTATGACTGAAGCTGCTGCAAAAGCTGCGGGTTATGAATTAAAAATCGGAAAATTTCCATTCACTGCCAGCGGAAAAGCAAAAGCAGGTGGCAATCCTGAAGGTTTTGTAAAAGTAATTTTTGATGCTAAATACGGTGAGTTTTTAGGTGCCCACATGATTGGTGCCAACGTAACCGAAATGATTGCCGAAATTGTTGTTGCACGTAAATTAGAAACTACGGGTCACGAAATAATTAAAGCAATTCATCCACACCCAACTATGAGCGAAGCCATTATGGAAGCTGCTGCTGCTGCGTATGGTGAAGTGATACATTTATAAATTAATTATGTAAAATCATGGCGATTACATACGTGTTAGGACAAACATATGTTGGTATCGGTAAAATACGGTTTCAACGTTAAAACCGTATTTTTTAGTTAACTTATTGATAACTAACGAATTGTCAATAAATAGTACAGTATTGTTATGCCGTTAGGAAGTGTGAGCGTTTTTATACATTGGTATTCATGGCGTTGCAATATCTTTGCTTTATTGTATTTCGATACAAAACAAAAAAGCCCCTGTCTTAAGCAGAGGCTAATTTGTTTTGAAATTCCTTTAATTATCCAGTTAAATTTCCGCTCCAGTAAAGCGGGTAAAATAAATAACTCGATTATTAAAATTGAAAATCGAAATGGGGGAAATAAAGGTGCCAATTTATACGCCTTGAATAAATAATATTTTACTACCCATTATTGATAAGATATTATTTAGTTTCCCCCGAATACAATTAAGAACTCCTGCAAAGTTATAAATAATCTTCCCATAAGAGATAAAATAATTATACACATAAAAAATAATTAAAAAATATTGCAATTAATTTTGTCCTTTCATCTTACTAATTTACATTTGCAATATTAACCATTTAAAATGATAGGAAAATTCAAATCAATAATCCAACTACTAGATTTTTTCAAAGATGAAGAAACCTGTAAAAAGTATTTAGCGCAAAATAGGTGGAACGGTAAAATCACTTGCCCACACTGCAATCACGACAAAGTATATATAACCAAAGTAGGTTATAAATGTGCTTCGTCTGACTGTTATAAAAAGTTCTCTGTAACCGTTGGGACAATATTTGAAAATACAAAAGTTCCGCTTAGAATTTGGTTTGCGGCTATCTATTTAGGGACTGCCCACAAAAAAGGAATTTCATCACTACAATTAAGCAGAGATTTAAACATTACACAAAAAACTGCATGGTTTGTATTGCATCGTTTAAGAGCTATGTTAAAGACAGAAACACCTTTTATGCTTGATAATCCTATTGAAGTCGATGAGGCTTATATTGGTGGTAAAGAAAAAAACAGGCATCAATCAGCATATGCGAAAGCAAAGCGTAAAGCGGCCATATTGAACAGAACTGGACACGATAAAAGTTTGGTTATTGGAGCGGTGCAGAGAGGCGGCAATGTGTATTGTATAAATGTTGACGACGTGCCAACTCAATCCTTTTCAAAGTTTGTTGAGTTAAATGTACCAGAGGGCGCAACGGTTTACACTGATGAGCATACAGGATATAAAAAACTGAGACGTTTAGGCTTTCAACATGAATTTGTAACGCATGTAGCTGGGGAATACGTACGCGGAAATATGCACACTAACACAATAGAGGGCTTCTGGTCACTTTTAAAGCGTGGTATTATAGGAATTTACCATCAAGTCAGTGTAAAGCATTTAAACCGCTATTGTGATGAATTTAGCTACAGATATAATACAAGGAAATTAACCGACGGAAATAGGTTTGAAGATGCAATTAAAAATACCAAAAAAGCAAGGTTAAAATATACGGATTTGATTAAGAATTAAACCCCCTTTTCAACAAGGGTTGTTTTTTATTTCAACCAATTGCATTTATTTTGAATTAAATAAATGCAATTTTTATGTCGGAAATAATCGTAAAAACTCCTATAGATATTCAACAATGTAAAGTTGATTTACTCAATAAAATGAAGGCAAGACAAAAAACTATTAGGAATGAATTTAAGGCAATGATTGGCTTTATTCCAAGTGAATTTTCGCCGTATTTAAACAAAAATGAAATATCGGCTTTTATTAAAGAGGCAGAGCAATTAGCTAACCTTCTGGCTCCTCCACATCAATTGTAATTTGAAACAACCATTTTCCGGGGTTTTTTGTTTGTCCCTCACTCATAAAAAAGCGTATTCCTGTTACAATGTAATTACTCTCTTTTATAGTGATTTCAATCCCTTCAGCTAATTCCATATCATTAAATGATAATATAGATATACTGTCATGGTTTGAATTAAATATTGCTGACCCGTTGGGCTTTTCCACTAAAATGCGAAACCCTTTTAACCATTCTGGTAAAAGGTTTATATTACTGTAATCCATACAGCCTGAAAGATAGGGAAAAACAGCTATATTTGAACACTCGAAAGAGGAATATATTGGCGTCCTTATTCCGCCTACCAAATCCGACTAAATAGAATTACAGGAATAGGATTGCACATGCTACGGCGTGGGCTTTCTTATTTTGTACAAGCGTTCTTAGTCGGGCGTGGTAGGCAAGTAAGATTGTCCCACGTCTTTTTATTTATCCACAGTCTGAACGGGGCAATAGGACAGTATAAAATGACTATGGATAAGAATAAAAAAGACCAGTTGTTTTTATGGGTTACAATACCGTTGTTTTTTGGGCTACTTTTTTTGTGTTTGTGGTTTGTTGGGAAGATTCCAATAATAATCCCTTTGCTTTGTATAATAACGCCTCTGGTTGTTTTTATAATAAAACTCTTAAATAAGAATGATGAGGATTTTTTATTTAAATATGTGTATGTTACCCATTGGGCACTATCTTCTGCGGTTCTAATTTTCGTTACATTTATGCTTACCAGAAAGATTGATTATTATTTGGCGGAGAGGTTACAGGGGTCAATTATGGACTACTTTTTCCCGCTCTTTAATTTAATTCTGTTATTGTCTGGATACATAACTTATAGAATTACGCTACATGCTTTTGATTCAAGGAGGTATGATGCCAGAAGCGAAACGGCAATAATTCTCATAAAAACGGCTGTTATAGCAATATCAGCAATATCAATGTTGGATTTACCGTATTGGTATTACAATGTTACAAAAGTTGTTTTAACCTGTGCTTTTATATACCTGGGAAACATGGAAGATCAGATAGATAAATGGTTAAGAGCTGGGGGCTATATATTACTAATTTGCTTGTTCAACCCGTTAGTAGAGTTGGTGCTAACTAAAGAGATATGGGGTATTATAAACCTGTCTGTAATTGGCTTTATTTTAATCCCCATTAGTATAGACTTGATTAAAACTAAGCGTAAAATGCAGTTAGATTGAACGTAATATGGACAACCAGACAAAGAGAAAAGTTAAAACATTAATTGCAATAATAGTTGCAAGGGCAAGTATAGCCAGACGCAAATATTTAGAGAATTTTCAATCAAAAGAATTAAATTTGCCACATGGGAAAAACAACAAAAACCAAGAAACCAGCCCCAAAGAAAAGAGCTAATAAATACGATAAAAAGTTAGCCATTACTGGAACCTTTGAAGATGTTATAAAAATAGCAGTCGGCAAAAAGGATGAGGTAAAGCCCAAGAAGAAAAAATAAGGTATGCAAAAATAATTAATTCAATTAGTTTGAATTAATTTATTTACTTTGTGTAAAATAATACAAATGAAACGCCTTCCTATTCCTTGCAAAATATTAATTCAAATCCCTGACTTGAATATAAATCACTTACTCAAATATCCATTTGAGTTCTAATTTACGGGTTACGTAAACCGAGCGAAAGCATCTAGCGTTTCGTTTGTTTAAGGCGGCACAAGTTTGAGCTTGTGCCGTTCTCATTTGCTAATATACCAATAATTAATGAATAAAAACAAATTCAACTACAATTTATAATTGATTTATATGCTCAAAGCTTGTCCCAAGTAGTATATAGTCGCCAAAATCATATTAAAGCCCTGTTGTTAGACGGGGCTTTTTTTTGTGTAGCAGGTATATCCCAATTCCAACCACAATACTATAAATTTGTATTATGATGAATGTACATTTTTATTCGAAAGAAGCAATTATCTCCAGAACAAAACATCGTCATGGTGAAACTAAAATTGGTGAAACTGTTCACACTATTGAAGACACCGAAAACTGGGAGCAACAATTAAAAAATGACCAAGCGCGGTTTGTTGTGCTGGGTATTCCGGAAGACATTGGTGTTCGCGCAAATCATGGTCGCGGCGGTGCTTATGCTGCGTGGAAACCTAGTCTCGATTTTTTATTAAACATGCAGAGCAATCAGTTTTGTAATGGCAGTGAATTGTTGATTTTAGGTCATGTAGTTATGGATGATTTAATGGAGATGGCCAACAGCTTAAACTACAAATCGGATGCTGATATCGAGCAAGCGCGAATGCTGGTTAGCAAAGTTGATGCACGAGTATGTGCCGTAATTGAAAAAATAAGTGCTGCAGGAAAAATTCCAATTGTTGTTGGTGGTGGTCACAATAATGCATACCCGATTATTAAAGGAGTTAATTTAGGTAAAAATGTTGCCGGAATAAATGTAATTAATTGTGATCCGCATAGCGATATGCGCCCAATGTTGGGCCGACATAGCGGGAACGGATTTTTGTATGCCTATCATGAAAAATATTTAACTAAATATGCTGTGTTTGGATTACATGAATCTTATAATATTCACACAGCACTCGCCTTATTTGAGCAACACAAAACAGATTTACATTTTGAAACCTACGACGATATTTTTGTACGTGAACAAATTAGTTTTGAGTTGGCATTAAAAAATTGCATCCATTTTTGCAAAAATGCCCCTTGTGGTGTTGAAATAGATTTAGACTCCATTCAAAACGTACCGGTAAGTGCTCGCACACCAAGTGGTATGTTACCTGTTGATGTCCGCAAATTTGTTTACCACTGCGGCATCTCCTTAGACGCCTGTTATCTCCACATTGCCGAAGGTGCGCCGGTGTTGGCACATAAACAAATGGACAATAAAACAGGTAAACTCGTTGCTTACATAATAACAGATTTCGTGAAAGCGGTGATGCAGCGGAATGATGAGTAATGAGTAATGAATAATGAGTGGTTTTAGAAAAGCCGTGAAATGTTGAGTATACAATTTCCACCTTAGAAAAATTGTCATTCAAAAATAATATCTGCCAACCTCGCAGCAACCACTCATCACTCATATTCGCCCAGCGAATAACTCATCGCTAATAGAGCATGTGATTTGGTAAAATGAAATTCCTCAATTACCTTTGTGAATGAACGTTCATTCATAATGAAAACAAACCAGAAAGACCAAATTATGGAAGCCGCTCTCCGCTTGTTCGCTGAGAAGGGTTACGGCAACACATCTATTGCTGCAATTGCACGTGAAGCGGGCGTTGCGCAAGGATTGATGTATAACTACTTTGATTCGAAGGAGGATTTGTTACGTGGTTTATTGGAGAAAGGATTTCAAGGCGTGCAGGAGAGCATGTCCGCTTACAATGAGCCGCATCCACCCCAAAAAGCAATAGCCATGCACATTACAGCTACATTTGCTCATGTTGCCGGCAACAAAGATTTTTGGCGTTTATTTCATGCCATTAAATTGCAGGACCAAGTGCAAGCGTATATCAATACTGAATATGCTGAAGCAAAAACATTCATTCTGAAGACGCTTGCAACAAATTTCAAAAAATTGGGTTATAAATCCCCGAACGAAGAATCGAAATTATTTTTTGCCATGATTGATGGCTTGGTTGTCAACCACCTAATGGACCCAAAATCATTTTCATTAAACAGCATTAAAAAACTTATTCTAAAAAAATATCATATATGAATACATCATGGTTAAATACGAGTGAATATCCATTTAAACCAAATTATTTTTCGGTTAATGATACGCAAATGCATTATGTCGACGAAGGTGCCGGTGATGTAATTTTATTTGTGCATGGCACACCTTCCTGGAGTTTCGAATTTCGGAATGTAATTAAAGTGTTATCCAAAAATTATCGCTGCATTGCGTTGGATCATATTGGGTTTGGGTTGTCGGAGAAGCCTGCAAAGTATAATTATAGTATACAGGAGCATACGGCAACTTTAATAAAATTGATTAATCATTTACAGCTGAATAATTTCACCATGTTGGTGCACGATTTCGGCGGTGTGATTGGCTTAGCGGCGGCAACAAGTATGCCTGAGAATATTAAAAAGCTTATCATATTAAATACTTGGTGCCGCAGCATAAAAGATGAACCTGAGTATAAAAAAATGAAAGGCATTTTGGGTAGTCCTTTGATGCCGTTTTTATATCGTTACTTTAATTTCTCTGCAAAATATATTCTACCTGCAGCATTTGCGGAGCGTTCTCGATTAACACCGGAAGTGCATCAGCAGTTTCTAAAACCTTTTTCAAAAGCGAGTGAAAGAAACGGGACAGTTGCATTTGCAAAATCGTTATTAAAGGATCAAGATTATTACGAATCGATAGGCAAACAATTAAGTATTTTGAGGCATAAACCTGTATTAATTATGTGGGGAATGAAAGATTCATTTATTACGGAGAAACATTTGATTTGGATGAACGAACAATTTCCTGAAGCACATGTTGTTCGATATGAAGATGCAGGACATTTTGTGTTGGAGGAGAAAAGCGCAGTGGCTGCACCTGTAATTGCTGCATTCTTGGGATAATTATCGTGTAAAAAAACGAATGCAACATAGCCAATAAGCGCTATTTAGCCTGAATAAAATTCATACTAATTGGATAAGATAAATAAAAAAAGGCGCCTCGAAAGAAGCGCCTTTGTATTATATTAATTGGCGAATTAATCTACATTGTCGTGTAAGAATGAATTATTCTTTTTCAACTCAGGACCATCAGCACCATTTACCACATTGTATTTAGAAACATTTATTTCTCTGGCATCAGGTGTTTCTTCAAGATCAACATTGCGACGCATGTAAGCAGGAACTTTCTCGATTTCTTCAAGATTGTTATTATTCAACTTCATGCTCATGCTTTTTAATCTGTTGATGCGATCGTTGCCGGCATTATTTACCACACCCATTTTATCATCGTTGGTGATGAATGACTTTACTTCATTACGTGGCGTAACAGGCGGCACTTCTTCTTTATTTACCATTGGTGCAACAGGTTCACTTTTAATAAACGAACGTATTTCTGTTTCCGGTGCAACTTCTTCTGCTTTTGGTTCTTCAATTACTTTCTTAATTTCGAATGCAGGTTCATCTTCAATAACAGCATCCTGCAAATCATCCATTATAGGTTCAATTGTAATTGCTTGAACCGGCGTAATTAATTCAGCAATAATTTCATTGCTTTCCTCTTCGGCAACAATTTCGGTTATTGGCAATTCGGTTGCAATAATTTCAGCTATCGGTTCAGCAGCTACTGCATCCTGAATATCAGGGTCTGTACCACCAAACATATCGAAGTTAAAAGCAAATTGACGCGGATTATTATCTTCCTCTTTCTTTACTTTTTTTTCCTCTATTTTTACTTCGTTCTTATTGATAAGTTTTATCTCAGGTTCTTCTTCCTTTTCAATTACTTCTTCTTTAACTACAACTTCCTGATTAACTGCATTAATTTGTTTGTGCGACATATCAGAAGTATCGAGATGAGTAACCTTGAAACTATTTTTTTTGATACGTGTGCTACGTTGCTCAATAGTTTCAAATCCTGTTGCAATAACTGTTACCATTATTTTATCACCTAATGTTTCATCGGTGCAGTTACCCCAAATAATATCACAATCGTTGCCGGCAGCTTCTTGAACAAAGTCTGTAACAGATGCAATTTCATCCATTAAAACAGGTTTCACACCGGAAGAAATATTTAATAAAATATTACGCGCTCCTCGGATGTCATTATCGTTTAATAATGGTGATTCCAAAGCTAATTTAACCGCATCAATTGCACGATTTTCGCCTTCAGCACTGCCTGAACCCATAATGGCCAAACCACTGTCGCGCAAAACGGTTTTAACATCTTCAAAATCCACATTCACATAACCCGGAACCGTAATAATTTCTGCAATACCTTTTGCTGCTGTTGTTAAAATATCATCTGCTTTTGCAAATGCTTCGTTCCACGCTAAATTGCCGAACATCTCACGCAATTTATCATTGGAAACTATCAAAATAGCATCAACAAAATGCTTTAAAGTTTCTAATCCTTCGTGTGCTTGCGATCTTCTTCTTTTACCTTCAAAGCCAAATGGAACAGTAACAATACCAATGGTAAGAATGCCCATTTCCTTAGCTAATTTAGCTACAACGGGAGCGCCACCTGTTCCGGTTCCGCCGCCCATACCTGCAGTAATAAAAACCATTTCGGTATTTTTTTCGAGTAAGGCTTTAATTTCCTGCATGCTTTCCATAGCCGCTTGCTGTCCCACACTTGGGTGTGAACCGGCTCCGCGACCTTTAGTAAGGCTTGGTCCAAGTTGAATTTTATTTGGAACCGGGCTCATTTCCAATGCCTGTTGATCGGTATTGCAAATTACGAAGTTCACATCTTTTATGCCCTGCATGAACATGTGGTTTACGGCATTTGATCCGCCACCACCGACACCAATTACTTTAATAATTGATGATTGTTCTTTTGGTATATCGAAATACATAATTCTGTAGCGCTTTTAAATTAGGTTATTGTTGTTGGTTGTTTATTTATAGCATACGGTCAATATGCATTCATTATTTATTTAAAATCAGAAACATCATCTTCTTCAAACCATTTTTTTGTTGAGCTGAGCATGTTTTTCAACCAACCCGGCTTTTCATTTTTCGATTTTTCTGAATTATTTTCCTGATTCGAATTATTTACTGTTTCAAATGCATCCTCACTTTCATTGCTATTATGCATTTCGTTTACTGTTACAGGTTCTTGCTGAAATACAGGCGCAGATTGCGTTTGAGTTAATTCCTCAATTATTGCCTGCTCCTGATAATTTCTATCTTCCATCCCCTTTAATATTAAACCAACTGCGGTTGCATACATTGGGTGACGAATATCTTCAGATTTAGATTTGGAAAGATGTTCGGTTGGGAATCCCACACGAGCATCCATACCTGTGATGTACGAAACCAACTGAACAATATGTTTCAATTGTGCTCCACCACCTGTAACAACAATACCGCCAATTAATTTTTTATGAAAGCCTGATAATTTAATTTCATAATAAACATGCTCAAGAATTTCTTCCATTCTCGCCTGAATAATACGTGCTAAATTTTCAACTTTAATTTCTTTCGGTTCGCGTCCTTTTAATCCGGTGATGGAAATAATTTCGTTATCTTCCGTTTCAGTTGCCAATGCACATCCAAACTTCACCTTTAATACTTCGGCTTGGTTTTTCATTATCATGCAACCTTCTTTAATATCTTCGGTAATGATATTTCCTCCCAAAGGAATAACAGCAGTATGGCGAATAATGCCATCTTGAAAAATAGCAATATCAGTAGTTCCACCACCAATATCCACTAATGCAACACCTGCTTCTTTCTCTTCCTCACTCAATACAGAAGCTGATGAAGCAAGCGGTTCAAGAATTAAGTCTGTTACTTTTAATCCTGCCTTTTCAACACATTTAAAAATATTTTTCGCTGCTGAAATCTGTCCTGTAATAATATGAAAATTCGCTTCTAAACGAACACCGCTCATCCCGATAGGATCCTTAATACCCAATTCGCCATCAACAATAAATTCTTGTGGCAATACGTGAATGATTCTATCGCCCGGAGGCAATACCAATTTTTGCATGTTTTCAATCATGCGATCGATATCGTCCATTGAAATCTCGTTCTCAGCATCGTTGCGTGTTAAAATATCGCGATGTTGCAGGCTTTTAATGTGTTGACCGGCAATGCCAACATAAACTTCCTTTATGGTAACACCACTTTTTTGTTCTGCATCAGCCACAGCAATTTTGATAGCCTCAACAGTTTTATCGATATTGGCTACAACACCGCGCATAACGCCGAACGAATCTGCTTTGCCCATGCCCAGCACTTCAATTTTGCCATTATCAGTAATTTGTCCGACAATAGCACAAATTTTTGTTGTTCCAATGTCGAGACCTGTAATTATCCGGTTATTCCTGCTCATAGTTTATTTTTTTATCGCAAACAATTTGACCTTTATAATCAAGCTTAATGGTTTCATATTTTTCCCAGCCAACATAGCTCAGACCCTCAGCATAAAAAATTTCCAACTTGTGAAATTTTTCTTCCATTCCTGCAATCCTACCAAACTCAATTTTGTGATCACCCAACTTTGGTATTAACACGAAGGTTCCGTTATTAGCGACGGAGACTTGTTCAATCTGGGCATTCCAGAAGGTGTTGTTGTTGATGAATCGTGTTAATTGTAACACGTTTTTGAGCACCGGGGTTTCTATCATGTTTGAATTATAAGTGCCTTCTTTTATGTTTCCTGTAACTACAGGTACGCGAGCTGTAAATTTAGCGCTGATAGGTATCTTATTAGCATTTTTATCAATATAATAATTCACACCATACTTGTTAATAACCCTTGCAATCGGCTGTTTCTGTACAATTTCGATATGTAATTCACCATTTGCATCTAACCATGTTTCTGCATCCTGCACATAAGGGTCGTTTTCTAATACTTTTTCGATGCGCCCGACATCAATTTTTTGAATTTGATCGCCTCTTACAGAATCACCGAACGAATGCAATAAAATTCCTTTGATATCCTCATTATCTAAAAAGTAAATCTCAGTGAAGTGGTCAATCACAATGTCAACATTTTCACAAACCATTTCATCTTGCCTATTGGCATTAAACGATGTTAGCATAACCAGTCCAACAACGCTTGCCAGTAAGGTTAACAACCCAAAAACGCGAACTACTTTTTTCTTCCAGCTCATGTTTTCGATTTTAATATTTCAGCAATGGGTTGAACTAATTTATCGATGTCGCCGGCACCGATTGTGCAAATTATATCAAAGTCACCAACAGCCACTTTTTCCAATAATTCAGCTTTGGATAATATTTGTTTGTTGGGATTTTTAACTCTCGATAAAATGGTATCTGAAGTAACACCTTTAATTGGCTCCTCACGTGCAGGATAAATCGGTAATAAAATCACTTCATCGGCCAAGTCAAGACTTACAGCAAAACCATCTGCTAAGTCGCGGGTTCTTGTAAATAAATGCGGTTGAAATACGGCAGTAATTTTTTTGTCTTTATAAATCTCTCTTACGCTCAATAAAAACATTCTTATTTCTTCGGGGTGATGTGCGTAATCGTCTAAATAAACATGTTGTTCATCGCTGTAAATTTTTTCGAATCGTCGGTAAATACCTTTAAAGGAATTAAGGGCTGCGCTGATTTTATCAGGAGCAACACCAAGCTGCAATGCTACGGAAACAGCCGCTACAGCGTTTTCTATGTTATGAATTCCCGGATATTGAAGTGTGAATTCAATACCGTTGCTCAATATTACATGACTACCGGTTAAAGAAATATCATAACTGCGTGCATACAAATCTGCTGTTGTATCACTTAATGCATAACGCCAAACTTTTTCGCGTAGAAAAGGAATAATGGGGAGATTAGATTTTACCACCAAGCATCCGCCAATTTCAGTTTTATTCGCAAATTCGATAAACGCTTTCTCCACTTCAGCTTGTGTTCCATATATTTCAAGATGGTCGGAATCAACAGCAGTTACAACAGTAATATTTGGAAATAATCGCATGAACGAGCGATCATACTCATCGGCTTCAGCCACTAAAACATCGTTCTCTCCTATTACAAAGTTGGAATGAAAATTAGTGCAAATACCTCCTAAAAATGCTGTGCAATCGTAACCTGAATCTTTCAATATCCATGTTATCATTCCCGAAACGGTAGTTTTTCCATGTGAGCCGGAAACCGCTATGGTAAAGCGTTCCTTGCTTATCATACCCAACACTTCCGACCTTTTATACAGCGGGAATTGATTATTGATATAATAGTTTAATTCAGTGTGTGCTTTGGGAATTGCGGGTGTATAAATAACTAAATCTGCTTTACTATCTAACAATGCAATATTATCATCATAGTGAATAATCATTCCTTCCGATTCTAATTGCTTTGTTAATGCAGTTGAAGTACGATCATAACCGGAAACAGTTGCACCAAGATATCTAAAATACCTTGCCAGTGCGCTCATTCCGATGCCACCGATGCCAATAAAATAGATACGTTTTATATCTTCTAACTGCATAATTAATTTACTGATGGTATTAATTTAAAAACTTCATCTACTATTCGTTCCGCAGCATCTTCAATTGCATACTTTGCAATATTATTGCTGAGTTCATTTCGTTTATCGGTATTATTTAACAAGTTTAATGCAGCAGGAATTAATTGTTCCTTTGCATTTTTATCACTTATATGGATTGCGGCGTTGCCTTCCACCAAAGCCATTGCATTTTTTGTTTGATGATCTTCGGCAGCTGCCGGAAATGGCACCAATATTATAGGTTTGCCAACCAGACACAATTCAGATATGGCAATAGCACCGGCTCTTGAAACAATAACGTCGGCTGCGGCATAGGCATGGTCGATATTCGAAATAAAGTCGAATACTTTTACATTGCTATAGCCCTTTGCTGCTTGCTTACATGCATCAAACATTAACGAACCTGTCTGCCAAATTACCTGGATTTTAGCATCTCGAAAATGATTTAAACCTGCCATTAAGCAATTATTTAAAGTGCGTGAGCCAAGACTTCCCCCAACAATTAATAATATGTTACTATCTAAATCGAGGTCAAAATCTTTTCTTGCTTTTTCAGGTTTCACATTACACAATACTATATTTTGTCGAACAGGATTACCTGTTTTCACCACTTTTTCTTTTGGAAAAAATTTATCCATTCCATCATAAGCAACACAAACCGTTTTTGCTTTTCGCGATAATATTTTATTGGTTACTCCGGGGAAAGAATTCTGTTCCTGAATCAGCGCCGGCACGCCGTGACGCATGGCTGCATTCAATGATGGTCCGCTTGCAAACCCACCGGTACCAATGGCTACATCGGGTTTAAATCTTTTAACAATTGAACCGGACTTAAAATAACTCGCAATTAATTTAAATGGGAAACTCAAGTTGCGCATATCAAAACTTCTTTGAAATCCGCTAATCCATAATCCTTCAATTTTATATCCGGCTTTAGGCACCTTTTCCATTTCCATTTTATTTTCAGCACCAACAAATAAAATATTAGCATCAGGTTTTCTGCGCTTAATTTCGTTTGCAATAGCGATTGCCGGGAAAATATGTCCTCCCGTTCCACCGCCACTTATTAATATATTAATTGGTTTCTGCATGAAAATAATTTCACTATTAAATTACAGGCTCCGGAGTTGGTTTAATGGGAGCATCATCTTCCATTACATTATTTGCCAAATCCTCCATTGCCTCATTTTGTTTTGCTTCTTTTTCTTCTTGTAATTCAATTTCTCTGCTCACACTTAATATAATTCCAATACTCAAACTCGTAAACCATAATGATGTTCCTCCCATACTAACCAATGGCAGCGTTAAACCGGTAGTGGGCAGCAAATGCACTGCCACCGCCATGTTGACAAATGCCTGAATAGTTAAAACCAGTCCAAGTCCTACTGCCACCAATGCACCAAAACTGCTTGGTGCTTTTCCAACAATTTTTATACATCGATATAAAAAAACGAGATATAAAAACATTAAAAAAACGCCGCCAAACAATCCGTACTCCTCAATAATTGTTGCATAAATAAAATCGGCATAGGGATATGGTAAAAAATCTTTTTGTGTTGAATTGCCGGGACCCACTCCAAAAATCATTCCTTTAGCAATAGCAATTTTTGCTTGGTCTGTTTGAAATGAATCATCTGATGAACCACCATTTACAAAACTTTCAACACGTGAATTCCATGTACCTAAACGCCCAACATCCGGTAATAAATAGGATAAACCAATTATTATTCCTAACAATACAATTCCTGCTCCAACCGTGAGCAGTATATATTTAAATTTAACGCGACCAACAAACATTAAAACAATACATGAAAAAAACAATACCATAGAAGTCGACAAGTTTTCCGGTAATATCAACGCACAAATAATTGCTATAGGTAATATTATCGGAATAAATGCTTCCTTAAAGGATTCTATTTTTTCTTGCTTTTTTGACAATACCCTTGCCGTATACATAATTAATGCAAACCTTGCCAAATCTGATGTTTGGAACGTAAGATTAATTACCGGCAATGTAATCCAACGCGAAGCATCATTTACTTCCGGCGCCAAAAACATGGTATATAATAATGCAGGAACACTCAACCATAAAAGAATTTGCGCAATGCGACTATAATATTTATAGGGTATCAAATGGCTTAAATACATCAGAAAAATACCGAACAGCAAAATAATGGTATGCTTTATTAAATAGTATTCAGTATTACCACCGGCCGATTTATATGCCAATGTTTCTGTTGAACTGTATACAGCCAATATCGAAAACACGGAAAGTACAAAAACAACCAGCCAAATGTAGCGGTCGCCTTTTACTTTACTTAACAAAAATGTGATTGGTTTCGACATGATACTTATTACTAAAAATTATAATTCGCGAACACGCGCTTTAAATTGATTACCTCTGTCTTCAAAATTTTCGAATAAATCGAATGAAGCGCATGCAGGTGATAATAAAACCACATCACCATTGTTGCCTAAGCGATAAGCCATTTCAACACAGTCTTTCATTGTTTCTGTGTTCACAACAATATCAACCAGTTTGCTGAATGCTTGTTGAATTCTGGTGTTATCTTTTCCTAAACAAATAATTGCTTTCACTTTCTTTTTTACCAAATCGGTAATTAGTGAATAATCGTTTCCTTTGTCTATTCCGCCAACAATCCAGATTACAGGTTTCGATTGACTTTCTAAAGCATACCAAGTGCTGTTTACATTTGTAGCTTTTGAGTCGTTAATAAATTCGATACCGTGTACTTGGGCAACAAATTCTAAACGGTGTTGTAATGAGGTAAAATCGGAAAAACTTTCACGAATATTTTCGTTGTTTAAACCGAGCAACTTCCCGGCAATTCCTGCTGCCATCGTGTTGTACTGGTTGTGTTTTCCTTGTAGCGCTAATTCGTTAATGGTCATGTTAAATTTGTTTTGGTTGATTTGTATATTAATTTGGTTATCTGCAACCCAAGCTCCTTCACCCGGTCGGTCATCCAAGGTGAAAGGCAATTTAATTGGATTGTTACTATTTGTAATCTCATTATTTAATGCTTCAGTTATTACAGCATCATCACTGTTATATATAAAATAATCGTTGCTGTCTTGATTCATTTTTATTCTGAATTTAGCAGCTACGTAATTTTCAAATTGGTAATTATAGCTATCTAAATGGTCGGGCGTAATGTTTAATAATATGGCAATATTTGGTTTAAATGTTACGATATCATCTAATTGAAAGCTACTGATTTCCAATACGTAATAATCGTGCTTCCCATTAGCAATTAATTCTGCAAAGCTCTTTCCGATATTACCACCAATTGCCACATTTAATCCTGCTTTTTCAAGCATGTGATAAGTTATTGATGTGCAGGTTGATTTTCCATTACTGCCTGTAATGGCAATTACTTTTCCTTCACAATATCTCCATGCAAACTCAATTTCCCCAATAACCGAAATATTACGTTCGCGAATTTTTTGCATCACTTCATACTTTTCTTGTATGCCCGGACTTTTAATTATTTCATCTGCTGCAAAAATGATATCGTAGTTGTGATTGCCTTCCTCGTAAGCAACACCTTCACTTTCCAATTTTAATTTATACTCAGGTTTAATTTTTCCCTTGTCACTAACAAACACGTCGAAGCCCTTGCGCTTTGCCAATATGGCAGCACCTGTTCCACTTTCGCCTGAGCCTAATATGACGAGTCGTTTGTTCATTATCTAACCTTGAGTGTTACTATTGAAATAATTGCCAATAAAATGGTGATAATCCAAAATCTTGTTACGATTTTAGTTTCGAACATGCCTTTTTTCTGATAGTGGTGATGGAGCGGACTCATTAAAAATATTCTTCGTCCTTCACCATATTTTTTCTTCGTGTATTTGAAATAACTTACTTGCAGAATTACACTTAAATTTTCTACTAAGAATATGCCGCATAAAACCGGAATTAATAATTCTTTGCGAATGACAATTGCCAGTGATGCAATAATTCCCCCAATGGTTAAACTTCCGGTGTCACCCATAAATACTTGTGCAGGAAATGCATTATACCACAAAAATCCAATACACGCACCAATTAATGCAGCACTAAATACTACCAATTCACCGGAATCAGGTATGTACATAATATTCAAGTAATCACTTAATATCGAGTTACCGGCTATGTATGCAAATATTAACAGTGTAATTACAATTATGGTGGAAGTTCCTGCTGCTAATCCATCTAATCCGTCGGTTAAATTGGCACCATTAGAAACTGCTGTTATTATTATAATTATAATCAGCACGAATACGATTGGAAACAACCATTGCTTAGTATCATCACTTGCCCATCCAACTAACCATTCGTAATCAAATTCATTATTTTTCACTAATGGAATTGTCGACTTTGTTGAACGCGTGTCGTGACTCAAATATCTTTCACCCGAAGCATCCAACATACCATTTCCTTCTAAGCGAACATTTTCTGCAGGATATGATTCTATTGGTCGCCCAACCGGTTGACCATTTTCTACTTCATACACATAAATGCTATCGTAGTCGCGCAATTTAATGTCATCCGAAAAATATAATACTAAGCCAACAATTGCTCCGAGACCAACCTGGCCCATCACTTTAAATTTGCCGCGCAGTCCTTCTTTATTTTTCTTAAATACTTTAATATAATCATCTAAAAATCCGATTAAGCCCATCCATACTGTTACAATCAGCATTAAAATAACATAGATATTTTTGAGGTCGGCAAGTAAAAGCACCGGAATTAATAATGCGAGGATAATAATAATTCCACCCATTGTAGGTGTGCCCTTTTTGCTCAATTGTCCTTCTAAGCCAAGGTCGCGAACGGCTTCGCCAATTTGTTTCTTTTGCAGATAAACAATAATGCGTTTACCAATTATAATAGAAATAATTAATGAAAATAATACTGCTAATCCTGCTCGGAATGACAAATATTGAAACATTCCCGCGCCGGGAACATCATATTGTTGGTCTAGCCAGTTAAAAAAATAGTATAACATTATCGCGACTGGGTTTTGAAGGTTTCCGAAAGTACTTGTTTATCGTCGAAAGGGTATTTTACGCCTTTAATTTCCTGATATTTCTCATGACCTTTTCCTGCAATGCAGATTACATCGCCGGGTTTTGCCAACATCACAGCTGTTTTAATTGCTTCCTTTCTATCAATTATTGAAATACATTTTTTTACTAAATCGCCTGTAACACCGGCTTCCATTTCATGAATGATGGTTTCAGGCTGTTCGCTGCGCGGATTATCAGATGTGAGCATCACTTTATCGCTCCATGTTGCAGCAACTTTCGCCATAATTGGTCGTTTAGTTTTATCTCGATCGCCACCACATCCAACAACAGTAATAATTTGCTGATTTTTCTTCAACATACTGCGAACCGTTGATAATAATTTTTCAACTGCATCAGGTGTATGCGCATAATCTATTACACCTGTAATTAAATCACCGCCGGAATAAATAATATCGAAACGGCCTTCAACAGGTTGCTGTTTGCTCAAAGCTGTTAATACTTCATTTTTATTAAATCCTAAGAGAATGCCTATTGCATAAACAGTGAGCAAATTCCAAGCATTAAATTCTCCCAATAAATTGGAATGAAATTCAGTTCCGTCCAGATTTAATACTAATCCGGAAATAACATTTTCCTTAATTCTTGCCGTAAAATTTGCCTGGCCTTTTACTGAAAAAGTATAATGAGTAGCTGCACAATTCTGCACCATCACTTCTCCCCTTTTATCATCAACATTTACTAATGCAAATGCAGCTTTCGGTAATCCATCAAAAAACATTTTCTTCGCCTTAATATATTGGTCGAATGTTTTATGATAGTCAAGATGGTCATGTGTAATATTCGTGAAAACCCCGCCTACAAATACTAATCCGGCAATGCGATGTTGATGAGCAGCATGGGAACTTACTTCCATAAACACATAATCACATCCGGCATCAACCATTTTTGCAAGCAATGCATTTAATTGCACAGGATCAGGCGTAGTATGTGTTGCAGGTATTATTTCATCTTGAATTTTATTTGCTACTGTAGAAATTAGGCCAACTTTAAATCCTAAATCGCGCAATAAATGATATGCTAAAGTTGCTGTTGTTGTTTTACCATTAGTGCCGGTAATACCAATTAATTTCAATTGTGTAGATGGGAAATCATAAAAAGCATGTGCCAATTTGCCTAATGCTTCAGCTGCATTACCAACAATTAAAATTGGTGTTGAAGATTGAACAGCATTTGTATTTTCTGCAACAATGGCAACAGCGCCCAGCTCAATTGCTTTGGCAATAAATTGGTGACCATCAACAGTAGTTCCTTTAACGGCTACAAATAAATATCCGGGTTTTACCTGACGACTATCAGCAGTAATACCAATTATTTCGATATTATTTATATCAGCTCCATCTGTTTTAACAGATGACAATACTTGTAATATTTGTGATAACTGTTTCAATTCAATTGTATGGTTACTATTGTTCCCTCGTTAATGGCTTGGCCGGGCGTTACACTTTGCGCAACCACTTTTCCTGCACCGTTAACAATTACTTTTAATCCGGTTGTTTCTAATAAATACATTGCATCGCGCAATCCCATTCCTCTCACATCAGGCATTGTATATTGATATGTTTTAATTGCTTGATGTTCAGCTGATTTTCCGTTTGCATTAATAGCAACCCACTCTTCATTATCATCAAATCCCTCACTTACATTTAACCAATCTAAAATTTGTCGGAAGTCGTATGCATAACCTTTAGCATTTGCATCAACGCCAACAAACATTTCATTTCTTTCATTAACAGGCTCGCGAATATTTATAAAATGTGAATACACTTTATCTGCAATTTCTCTGAAAACCGGCGCTGCAACTGCACCACCGTAATAGGCTCCATTGCTAGGTGAATGCACCATAACAACAATTGAATACTTAGGATTATCGTATGGAAAATATCCTGCAAAACTGGCCAAATAATTATGTGAATAAACGCCATTTTCTACTACTTTAGCGGTGCCTGTTTTCCCGGCGAATTGATAATATTCATTCTTTAAACTCTTGGCAGTTCCGCTATCTACTACGGCTAATAAACATTCTTGCAATTTCTTAACTGTTGCATCGCTGCATAATTTTTCATTTAATATAACCGGTTCTGTTGCTTCTAATGTAACTCCATATTGTTGTGTTTCCTGCACTAAATATGGTTTCATCATTACTCCATCATTAGCAATACCATTATAATAAGTTAATAATTGCAGTGGTGTTAATTCCAATTCATAACCAACACTCATCCAAGGAATGGTGGTTCCGTACCAATCTTCTTTATTAGATGGATCTAATTTAAATACCGGTTTACGTTCGCCCGACAATTCAATTCCTATAACATTTGTAATTCCCGACTCAATTAAATGTTGTGTATATTTTTTAGGGTCTTTTTGATACATCTGACTTGCCAATCGCGAAATGCCCACGTTACTTGAAAGTGCAAAAGCAGTTTTCACGGTTACATTAGTTCTATTATGTTGTTCGCTATCATACATCGTTTGATCTGAAAATCGATAGGTTCCATAATTTAAATCCACATGGTCATCCATTTCAATACCATCTTCGAACAAACACATTAGTGAAAATAACTTCCATGTTGAACCGGGTTCAACTTTTGTGGAAATAGCATGATTATAATTTTCGAGATATACGCCTTCAGTGGTCCTAGATAAATTAGCAATTGACTTAATTTTTCCCGTTTTAACTTCCATTACTATTGCGGTTCCCCATGCTGCGTTATTCTTTATCAGCGCTTTCCGCAAAGCAGTTTCTGTAATATCTTGAATATTAATATCTAAAGTTGTAATTACATCAACACCATCAACCGGGTCTAATTCATTTTTATCGCCAACGCGCACCCAACTGCCGCCTGCTACTTTACGCGTAAGTGCATAGCCTGATTTTCCGCGCAATAAGGTATCGTAAGTTGCTTCTAATCCAACGCGATTGTTTGAACGCACATAGCCAATTGTTCGCACTGCTAAACTTCCGTAAGGATATTCGCGCGTTTCAATTGGTTCGGCAATCATTCCGCCTCTATTTTGGCCTAGTCGATATAATGGAAAATTTTCCATCTGCTGTTTTTGCGGCAGCGTAACTTTTTTATGTATTTCTACATAGCGTTTTTTCTGCTTGCGCGCTTGCGAAATTTTTTGTTTATACTGAGCTGCGGTTTTATCTTTAAACATATGCGACAATGCAATGCTTAATGAATCGATATTCTTTTTAAAATCGGCATCATTGGGTGCAACCGCATCCATATAAATATTAAAATATGGAAACGATGTTGCCAAAACATCGTGATGTTCTGAATAAATAGAACCGCGTGTTGGTAAAATTTCCTGTTGTTTAGTGCGCGCACTATCTGCCATAGCGCGGTACTCATCACCATGCACAAATTGTACATTGATAATTTGAGCAGTAATAAAACCACCCAAAATTACCAAGCCAAGCAATGCCAGGTACAATCTCCACAATATGTCCTTTTTAGTGTTTTCCACTTTTTGTTTTAATTGTAAAAGGAGGATTTGATAATTCCTGCATATTTAAAGTATCTACTCGCTTGGCAACAGCGCTTTGGCGACTATGCTGCGTGAGCGAATCTCTTGTTGCATTATAGTAATATTGTTTTTCGAGCAACTGCTGATTTACCGTTCTAATTTCACGGTCCATTGCAACGCCACGGTGATTATTCCAGATATAAAAAATACCGATTACCACAATAAACAGGAAGTAGGGAATATTATTTACAATATTTTCCCACTTAAAAAACTTCACCTCATCAAATGATTTCAGCATTGATGATAGGCTGCGTTTATTTTCTGTACCTGTATTGGTATTTTTTTTCTCTGACATTATTTATTAATAAAAACTATAATTATATTTTTGCTACTACACGCAATTTTGCACTGCGTGAACGCGGATTTCTTTGTAATTCATCGTCGTCGGGTGTAACCGGTTTTTTGGTAACTACTTTAAACGGAATATTTTTTCTGCCTCTTAAATCTTCTTCAGGATTACCATACACATCACCGGTTTTCATCATATTTTTCACCATTCTATCTTCTAATGAGTGATAACTGATTACAACTAATCGTCCGTCAGGAATTATTAATTGAGCAGTACTCATGAGCATTTCTTTCAGGGCAGTCATTTCATCGTTCACTTCTATGCGCACACTTTGAAATACTTGCGCGAGGTATGGATTTTTTTCTCCCTTAGCTACCGTTAAAGCAACGTCGCGTAATTGTGCTGTTGTTTTAATGCCGCCTTCGCTGCGCATACTTAGTCTTGCAGTACAAATGGTTTGTGCAAGTTGTCGCGAGTTTCTAATTTCACCGTACAGACTAAAAATATTTTGCAATTGTTCTGCAGTATATCTATTAATGATATCGAAACCGGAAATCGGTTGTGCCGTATTCATGCGCATATCTAAGGGGCCATCGTAGCGAATTGAAAAACCGCGATTGCCTTCATCAAATTGGTGAGAACTAACGCCGAGGTCTGCAAGAATGCCGTTTACTTTAGTAACACCTTGCACCCGCAGAAATTTTGAGATATATCTAAAATTCTGCGGGATAAAGGTGGCGTTTGTAGCGTCAAACTCATTGATGAAAATATTTTGCGCATCAGCATCCTGATCGAAACAATAGAGTTTACCTTTTGGCGAAAGATGTTGCAAAATTTCTTTGCTGTGACCACCGCCGCCGAATGTAACATCCACATAAATTCCATCAGGGTCTGTGATGAGTGCCTGAATGCTCGTATGTAAAAGAACAGGAATGTGATAAGTACTCATATGTTGTACTTTCCGCGCACTTTTTCCGATAACTGCTGATATTGACCAGGATTCATATTCAAATATTTCTCGCGGAAGCGCTCCATTGCCCAAACCACGACCTTATTTTTCTGACAAACCATAATCATATCTTTTACAATACCGGCGTGCTGAATATGCAAGCGCGGAATCAGGATGCGTTCAGCAGAATCGATAGTGAGAATTGAAGTTCCGCTGTAAAACATGTTTTTGTAGTCGCGGTCTTCCTCCGAATTTTCCGGAATCTGGTTCACTTTGTCCATTTCTGTGTAGAATTCACTCATCGGGTATAGATAAAGGCATGGGTCAATTCCACGAGTAACCACGAACTTTCCGACGTCATCGCCGGTGAGCTGCGTAACCAAACCCGAAGGAACGCGGATGCGCTGCTTTACGTCGAGGGTACATTCATATTCACCGATTAAAAATGCCATAGTTGTGGTTATTGAACTAATTTGAACGTAAACTTAGAATTTTTATTACACTTTCGTACACTTTTGTACACTTTAGCGACTGAATAATTTTTGCACAAATAATGCACATCGGTTATGCACATTTGTTAGCATGCCACCAGACTGCAAGCGTGGTGGGCATTGAGGAGCATTAACATTTTAGGTAAGCGGAAATTTTACACATTTTAGATGTGTTTTATGCATACATCACATGACAACTTCCAGAGCGGATTTGTCGCGCAAGGAGTGAAATCTGACCCCCGAATCAGCGAATTGGGAGCTCCAATAACGGTTGCTTTTCCAACTATTGGTATTGTCGGCCACAAAAACCGCATTTGGGAAGGCTTCCAGCAGGTTTTCAACCTTAATAAATGGGTTTCCTGTTAGCAACACGTAGTTCACCTTGTCGCCATTTTCGGGTAAAAGATTGCGATTTTCCTTAGTTAAGATGAAAATGACCTTATCGTTAAACAATAGATAAGGGAAGCGATACCGGCATTCACCAACACTAAATGTATCGATTGAAGGTCCAAACTGCTTCACAAGGGGGTTCCTTATGCCCTGAGCCACAAAATCGGCCTTAATTTGAAATTGGAACTCATTTGTTTCCAAAATCGCGGAAGTGTCAGCCACCAAAATGGCCGTTTCTCCATTTTTTAGGAGGATGGCAGATTGCTTTTTGATACTATAAAATGTTATTCCGGAATTCAAGTTGTTGGTTACTTTTCTGGTTGAGATAAAGCTGCTTACAATCAGCGTACTCACTAGAGCCATCATTAAATAGCGTTTCTCCTTTAAAACCAAAAAGGCACCCAAGTATATTAAGGCAACATAGCATAAAATTGTCTCGGGTGTTTCCATGTATAGTCCTTCTGTTAGCGAATGAGGTAGTTTTTCAATTTCAATTACAGCGAAATTCATGATTCGCAGACTCCATTCAAGTAAAAAAGCAATACCGGAGCCAATAAAAGGGATTGCCCCCAAAGCGAAAAATGCCAAACCCAAAACCAGCACAACAAATGAAACAGGAATAGCAACAAAATTAGAAAGCAAAAAATAATTCGGGAATTGATGGAAGTAAAAAAAGCTGATGGGAGATGTAGCTAATTGCGCTGCCAGCGACACGGAAGTCATACTCCAAATATATTTTATAACCACATTTTTTGGCGACCATAATTTGGTGATGATGGGTTGAAAAAATACAATCCCACCAACTGCAATGTACGATAATTGAAAACCCACTTGTGTAATTTGGTAAGGATCATCAATTAATAAAATTAACATCGAAAGAAATAAAATATTAAAAGTATTAGTTTGTTTTTCATACGCTTTTCCCATTGCCAAAAAACTAAACATCACCGCTGAGCGATTAACACTTGCCGATAAACCGGATAAACAAGTGTAAATCCAAATAATAATTAATATCAATATCGTTTTTATTACTACACCTTTGCTCTCCTTTTTTGTAAAAAATGAAAATGGTTTAAACAATACTTCCAATATAATAAATAATATACCAACATGCAATCCCGACACTGCTAAAATATGCATGGTACCTGTGTTTGCGTAAGCTTGTCGCACTTCCTCATCTAGCGTACTTTTTTGCCCGATAATAAGCGTTTGCGCAACAGCCAGTGCATCGGCATCGCGGATATGCAGCTCAAGTGATTTAATAAAATTAGCTTTTGTATTAAAAATAAAATTCCATATTTTTTTGGATTGATTATTTCCTGTAAAAACAAAATCATTTTCTTTTAAAAATGCAGTGTGGTAAATTTTCTGATTACTCAGATAGGTGGCATAATTAAATGCGTGTGGATTTTTAGGTGGTGATGGCGGTGTAAATTTATTGCGGATAATTAATTCATCTCCATAATTAATTTTCAGCAAATTGCCGGAATCGATTGGTAAATAGACAATTGTTTTTCCGGTTACATGGTCTTGTTTATTATTTTTAATAATGCCGGTTACTTCTGCATATAACCGAATGTTTTTTGCGGTGTACTCGGGAGGCTTTGTAATGCGACATTGAAAAACAGTTGTAGAATCGGTTTCG
>JANMLV010000233.1:0-3627 GCA_031372705.1 Bacteroidota bacterium
TTAAAGAACTCGAAAAACAAGCTAAACGAGCGGAACGTTACCAAAAATTGAAAGGTGATTACAAGTTGAACAGCATCGATTTGGCTGTTTTGACATTGCAATCGCAAAAAGATATTTATAAAGAGCTGAGCGGTCAGCAAATTTCGGAAGCGGATGCTAAACTGAAAATTGAAACGGAAATTGATGCTTTAGAAGCGAGCATTGCGGATAAAAAAACGGCGTTAATCGACAAAGAACAGGCGCTGAGCAAGTTGCAGAAGGATTTGAATACTGTCACCAACGATATTCACACCAAAGAGAACGACAGCAACTTAAGTAAGGAACGCATTAAGTTTTTGGAGGAGAAACAAATCAGCTTAACCAAGAACATTACTGAGGCTGAAAACTATATTGTATCCACCGAAGGTGATATTACCAATTTAGAAGCGCGCGTTAGCGAAGAAATTGAGAAGTTAAGTGTTATTAAGCAGGCATTGCAGAAGTTTTTAGAGGATTTAGAAAATGCTAAAAACGAACACGATGTTTTCAGAGGTAAATTGGAAACTACACAAAACGTTTTCAAACAGGCTGAACGCGAATTATATGATGTAGATAAAAAGATTGCCATTAATAAAGTTCGCTTAGAAAACTATCATCGCGAATTAGGCAATATTGAATCGGATAAGGGAAGTCACGGCGATAAATTGGAACCGCTGCGCATCGATTTAGTGCAATTTGAAGCCGGAAAAACGGCAGCACAAACGGTGGTTGACGATTTAGTGAAAGCAGAAAATGAATTAAAAGCTACGATTGCCAACATCCAAAAAGAAATAGAAAAAACGCGCACCGATTTAGGTAACGCGCGCAGAAGTTTGGATGCCAAAAAGAATGAATATAATCTCACCAAAAATATGTTCGAAAGTTTTGAAGGATTTCCGGAATCTATCAAATACTTAAAGAAAAATGTTCCGAGCATGAAGGAATCACCGCTGCTTTCGGATGTGGTGAGTTGTAACGATGAATATAAAACTGCTATTGAGAGTTTTCTCGATCCTTGGTTGAATTATTATATCGTGCAAAATATGGCGCATGCCATTGAAGCAGTAAATGAATTAGCGTCGAAAGAAAAAGGTCGCGCGAATTTCTTTTTACTTTCTGAATGTAAAGGCGGACAATCGCCAAAACCAATAGACGGCGTTATTGCAGCGTTAGATGTTGTTAACGTTAACGATAAATACAACGAATTAATTAAGCACCTGTTAGGCAATGTATATATAGTTGCGGGTGATGAAGATTTTGCAACGGTAAGCGCAAAAATAAGTGCGCAATATCCGGAAGTGCATTTATTACATAAATCGGGTAAAATTGCGAAGTCGGGTAAAACAATTACCGGTGGTTCTGTCGGTTTATTCAAAGGAAAAAGAATTGGTCGCGAAAAAACTTTAGAAACATTAGAAACGGCAATTAAACAATTTACTGAAGAGGAAAATACAATTAACAATCTCCTAAAAGAGAAGCAGGCTAAATTGCAGGAATTGCAGCAATCGTCGCACGACCGCGCTATTCAGCAATCGCGTGATGAATTAAATAAAGTGGTACAGTCTTTAATTTCTACCAAAGCGCGCATCGAATCCATTGAGCAATTATTGCAACAAATGGAAGATAAAAAGAATGCCTTTACACGTCAAATTCAAGAAACAGACGAAGAGAGCATTAAATTAAATGAAGCGCATGAAAAGCAAATGTTGCTTAAAGAGGAACGTCAGCGCGAGTTACTCGACATGGAAGTTGCTTACCGTGAAGTTGCGGAAAAATTAAATTTCCATAGCAACCAATACAACCAGGAAAATATTAAATACCATCAGCAGCAAAATAAATTCCAAAGTGTTGAGCAGGATTTAAATTACAAACGTGCTCGTCGCGATGAAGCTAGCGCAACTGTTAATAATAGCAAGAAGCAATTGGAAGATGTTATTGAAGAAATTGCTGAGACAAATAAAAAGGTGGAAGAAATTCGCGACATCTTGTTAAAGATGTACGATGAAAAAACGGTAATGGAGCAAATGCTCTCACGCGAAGAAGCTACTTATTACGGCAGCAGAGGTGAAGTTGCAGAAACAGAAGATAAAATAAAAGCGCTTCAGAAGCGGAAAGACAGCAGTGAACATGCTCTCGGTTCTATTAAAGATAGATTGAATGAATTAAAGGTTCAATTAGCGGGAATTAAAGAACGTTTGTGGGTAGAGTTTCAAGTGGAGTTGGATAGCATTATCGACAATGCACCACCTCAAGACATCACCATTGAAGAACTGCAAGGAAAAGTAGATGCAGCAAAAAAACGCCTTGAAAATTACGGTGAAGTAAATCCGATGGCGATACAAGCGTATGAAGAAATGAAAACGCGCTACGATTTTATTCGCACGCAGCGTGAAGATTTATTGGAAGCAAAAACTTCGCTACTCACTACCATTCAAGAAATTGATGAAACAGCACGCAAGAAATTTGATGATGCATTTGTGCAGATTAGAGATAACTTTAAAATGGTGTTCCGTTCATTATTTAATGAGGAAGATGATTGCGATTTAATTCTTAAGGATGATTATGATCCACTGGAAGCACAAATTGAAATCATTGCCAAACCAAAAGGAAAAAAACCTCAAGTAATTGACCAATTGAGCGGTGGTGAAAAAACACTAACCGGTATGAGTTTATTATTTGCACTCTATCTCATTAAGCCGGCTCCGTTTTGTATTTTGGATGAGGTTGATGCACCGTTGGATGATAATAACATCATGAAGTTTAATAATACTATCAGAAAATTTGCAGATAAATCGCAGTTCATTATTGTAACACATAATAAACGCACGATGGCTGAGGTGGATATGATTTATGGTGTAACAATGCCGGAACAAGGTATCAGTAAAGTGGTTCCTGTTGATTTCAGGGGATTAAATTAATAGGTCAAGTTGTGTTTTTAACTAAAAAATTACATCTTTACCTGACGAAATGAGACGCACAGCTACACTAATACTGGTGATTGCCTGTTTTTTTACAGGCTTTCAAGCAATGGGCCAAACGGTGCATACCTATTATTTCAGTAAAGATTATAAGCTATTAAAATCTGAAAAATCGGCTGCATACAAAGCAGATGTTACTACCGTAAATCCGGAAATTGTAGGCAGTGTTGATGTAGTGGTATCGAACATTTCAGGCAAGCTGCTTCAGAAATACAGTTATGCCGATATTACTGCCGGCTTGCGCCGAGATTCACTTATTTTATACTATCCATTTAGTGGCATCCAACGTTACATCATCTACAATAAAAAAGGTGAAGTTGCGAAGGATGAACAATTTTTAGAGGATGGAAAGAAGAGTGTAATTACAAGATACGAGGGCAAAGCAATTATCGAATATTTACATTTTTATTATGATAATGGTGCATTACATAATATTACTAAAATGGTGAGAGGTACATTTATTGATTCATCTACCACTTATTATCAAAATGGAATTAAGCGCTCTATTGCAACCTATTTCACGAATGGTTTAGTAAAAACGATGATTACTTATAACCAAGATGGTACTTCGGAGCGACAGGTAATTTATAATGAGAAAGGCGATATTGTTTCTGAATTAAACAGTGTGCCC
>JANMLV010000251.1:0-17811 GCA_031372705.1 Bacteroidota bacterium
GTTGCCAAAGAAGACCGCAGCTGGATGAATGTTAACTTTATTATGGAAAATCGTGAATGGGAACCTGAATTCCTTCAATTTGCAAAGGATCATAAATGTGTTGGACTTGCAGGACACCGAAGCGTAGGTGGTATGCGTGCATCTATATATAATGCAATGCCTATTGAAAGTGTGCAATACCTAGTCGATTTAATGAGCGAATTCGCCAATAAAAAAGGATAATATTTAAAAGTCGCCATCTTAATTATGGCGACTTTTTTTACATCTTTACATTTTAAAATAACAATAACATGAGTAATATATTATTAGCAACAGAAAAACCATTCGCAAAAGACGCAGTTGAACAAATAGAAAAGGTAATTAAAGATGCGGGTCATAATATGTTGTTGCTTGAAAACTACACAGACAAATTGCAATTTGCAAATGCCGTGCAACAAGCAGATGCATTAATTGTTAGAAGCGATATTGTTGATGCAGATATAATAAATGCCGGCAACGCATTAAAAATTGTTGTTCGTGCAGGTGCCGGTTACGACAATTTAGATTTATCGGCCGCATCCCAAAAAAACATTGTATGCATGAATACGCCCGGTCAAAATGCGAACGCTGTGGCCGAATGTGCATTTGGTATGATGTTATATATGGCTCGTAAACAATTTAGTGGAAGTTCGGGCACTGAATTACGCGGTAAAAAACTTGGCATTATCGGATATGGAAATATCGGAAGGTATATGGCGCAAATTGGTCGTGGATTTGGGATGGAAGTATTTGCATATAAGCGCAATATGGACAGACTGGCATTGCAAATTGACGGTGTTACACCGGCCAGTAGCTTTGAAGATATTTTTGAGCATTGTGAATATGTTTCGTTACACATTCCATCAACGGCAGAAACCAAAGGCGTTATTAATTATCATTTACTTAAATTATTTCCAAAAAATGCTATGCTGGTTAATACTGCAAGAGTTGATGTTGTAAACGAAGATGACTTATTGAAATTAATGAGTGAGAGAAACGATATTACCTATGTTTCTGACTTTGTACCGAAAATGGAATCTGCATTTAAGGAACAATTTGGCAAACGGATTTTTTATCCTAATAAAAAAATGGGGGCACAAACTGAAGAGGCAAATGTTAATGCAGGAATTGCAGCTGCAAAACAAATAATTGATTTCCTCGATAAGGGCATTGATACTTTTAGAGTGAATTAAATTCACTAATTAAAATAAAAAAAGCGAAGCGTCAACTTCGCTTTTTTTTATTCGAAATTTTAATCAATTAATAAATACTTGTTTGCTTGTATTTCCTTGATTGCTTGCTATTTGGATTACATAGTTTCCTGTTGCAACATTATCAAGTTCGATTTGATTTAAACCTGCCGCTACGTTAATAACAGTTAGCTGCTTACCCGTTAAGTCGAATACTGTTGCTGTTGCATTTTCTAAACCTATTGTATTCATAACATTAATTGTATTACCAAAGCTATAGATGCTTACAGCCCCTTCGGGAAGTTCATTAACTGCAATACTAATAGTAGCGCCGGCTTCGATTGCTACATCCGGAGTATTATCATATGCATAGTCGTGAATAGTTATGGTAACCGGATCAATGTCAGCAGTAATACGCATCCAGCCATAATGGTTGTTGCCACCTGCCGAAAACTTAAACCCTAGGAACTTCTCCCCTTGTCCCGGAAAAGCGCCATATGTTGCACCATAGAAATTAGATGCTAAAACAGCTGAATTACCATAACTCGGATAACTTAACCAAGGTCCGTCAGGGCCAATATTGTCGCCGGAATCCAACGCACTTCCATAATTATAGAATGAACCAACATATCCAATTAGTTGATTTCCTGCATTTCCAACAGTAGCAGATGTTACATATCCGAAAACAGAACCAAATGACCAAACTCCACTGCTTGTTGAGCTAAGGGTTGAACCGGCTGTGAATTGGAAGTCGATTGTTCCATCACCGTCAACATCAAGGTCAAACAAACCGCCAACCTCAATTGTTTCGTCAGCAATATCGTTGTAAACGATTTCAGCATTTAACGCTGTTGAACCGGCTGTTAAGGCTAACGCCGCGCTTGAATAGGCTTTTAGCCTTGTGCTTAATTCTGCTTTGTAAAGTTTCTTCATAATTTTAAAATTAACATTTATCAGCTAAAAATAGGATTTTTTGAATATATCAAGCATTAAATATCGTTAAAATGTTGTTAATGGTTACTTTTATAGTGTATTTAATAATTAACAGGCATTTAAAACAGTAATTAGCATTTACAGATATAGGGTTAAAAAGCCAAAACACTTGCTATCTTTGCGCAAAAAACTACAACTTATGGCAATTATCAGATCTTTTAACGGTTGGAGACCAAAGCCGGAACAAGCAGCTAAAGTGGCGAGTCGCCCTTACGATGTGTTGAACAGTGAAGAAGCGCGCATAGAAGCAGCCGGCAATGATATTTCATTTTTACATGTGTGCAAGCCGGAGATTGACTTGCCTGAAAATATTGACCATTATGCTGATGAAGTTTATGCCAAAGCAGTTGAGAACTGGAAAAAATTCCAATCGAACGGTACGTTTACCCAAGATGCTACACCAAATTTATATGCTTACCGCCAAATTATGAACGGGCATGCACAGGTTGGATTAGTTGCTAATTCTTCGATTGAAGATTATTTTAATGATATTATTAAAAAGCACGAATACACAAGGCCTGAAAAAGAAAAGGACCGCATTCGTCACATGGCCGATTTACAATGTCACCCGGAACCTGTTTTCTTAACTTACCCTGATGTAGCTGAAATAGATGCAATTATTAATACAGTAGTGAATACAACATCACCAATTTATGACTTCACTGCTGAAGATGGTATACAACATACTTTTTGGATAATTGATAACAAAAACGATGTAGCAGGCTTGACTCATTTATTTGATACCAAAGTTCCATATACTTATATTGCTGATGGCCACCACAGAAGTGCATCTAGTGCAAAAGTTGGAAAAGCAATAGGTCAAAACAATCCAAATCACACCGGTAATGAAGAATACAATTTCTTTTTGAGTGTTATTTTTCCTGCGAGTCAGCTTATGATTATGGATTACAATAGAGTTGTTACTGATTTAAATGGACATTCTGTTGATGATATTTTAAAAGCGCTTGATGAAAAATTTGTCGTAGAAAAAAGAGATTCAATATATAAGACTGAAGCATTACATACTTTTGGATTATACATTAGCAATACTTGGTATAAACTAACTGCAAAACCGGGCACTTATAACGATAACGACCCTATAGATGTTTTGGATGTTACTATTATGTCTAACCATATTTTGGATCCAATTTTAGCAATTAAGGACCAGCGTACAGATAAACGCATTGATTTTGTTGGTGGTATACGCGGATTAGGTGAGTTGGAGAAGCGTGTAAACAGTGGCGAAATGAAGTTAGCCATAAGTTTGTATCCGGTTTCCATTCAGCAATTAATAAATATTGCAGATAGTGGAAATGTGATGCCTCCGAAATCTACTTGGTTTGAACCGAAGTTGAGGAGTGGATTGGTGGTGCATACTTTTTAATTTGCTAATTAGCCAATTAGCAAATTAGCTAATGGGGGTTTTGTGGTTAAAGGGAATGAATCCTTAGAATTATGCTTACTTATATGAATTAATGGAATTTTAGGGACTGAGGAAAGTATGTAAGGATTAATAGGTATAAGGTATTATTATTTTAAATATGGCCTAAGTTGTTTCACAACTTAGATTAAACGCTTAAGAGCGGAAATAAAATGTTCTTTGTTAATTTTTTGAAACCTTAGTTGATTTTATCAGTGGTAATTTTTATTAATTTCGTTAACATTTTTTTTGTTTAACCCTTAAATTAATAATTATGTCACCATCAAATTACAACCAGGATAATTTAATTCTAAAACTCACATTTGACTTTTCATTAGCGATAATTGATTATGCAGAAAAATTAAATGACATGCATAAGTTTGTATTTAGTAATCAAATTCTAAAATCTGGAACATCTATTGGCGCAAATGTGAAAGAAGCTCAGAATGCAGAAAGTAAAAGTGATTTTATACACAAATTTAAAATTGCTGCAAAAGAAGCTGATGAGGTTGAATACTGGCTTTTACTTGCTCAATATTCAAGATATTATCCTGACACCACAACTTTATTAAATCAATTAACGGAAATTCAAAAAATAATTAATAAAATAATTTCAACATCAAAAAAGAATTATATTAAAACAATATTTTCATTTTTATTTTAACACAAAAAAAAGTGCAACTGCACAATTAGCTAATTAGCTAATTTGCTAATTAGCTAATTAAAATCAGAACCAATGAAATTCAATACTAAAGTAATCCATGCCGGAATAGAGCCGGATCCGAGCACCGGAGCAATTATGACTCCGATATTTCAAACATCTACTTACGTGCAAAATGCGCCGGGTGATCACAAAGGTTACGAGTATGCGAGAACACAAAATCCAACCAGAGATGCCTTGCAGAAAAATTTAGCAGCATTGGAAAACGGCAATTTTGGCATTTGTTTTTCGAGTGGATTAGCTGCTACAGATGGTGTAATAAAAATGTTTAGCCAAGGCGATGAGGTTATTGCCATGAACGATTTGTATGGAGGAACCTATCGTGCGTTTACAAAAGTTTACGCGCGATTTGGTATGCAATTCCATTTTGCTGATTTAACGAAACCTGAAACCCTAGAGCCACTAATTAACAGTAATACAAAATTGATTTGGGTTGAAACACCTACTAACCCGATGTTGAGTATTATTGATATTGAAGCTATTTGTGTTATTGCAAAAAAACATAATATATTAGTATGTGTAGATAATACATTTGCATCTCCATATTTGCAAAATCCACTCGATTTGGGTGCTGATATAGTTGTGCATTCTGCAACAAAATATTTAGGTGGACATAGCGATGTAATTCACGGATGTGTTATTGTAAAAGATAAGGCACTTGCCGATCAATTGTATTTTATTCAAAATGCAACAGGCGCTGTTCCGGGACCTCAAGATTGTTTTCTGATTTTAAGGGGAATTAAAACATTGCACTTACGTGTTCAACGCAGTTGTGAAAATGCAGCTGTTATTGCACAGTTATTACGCAATCACCCAAAAATTGAAAAAGTATATTGGCCCGGATTTACTGATCATCCAAACCACGAAATTGAAAAAAAACAAATGCGCATGTTTGGTGCAATGGTATCATTTACTTTAAAAGGAGATGATTTTGTTGAAGCTACAAGAATTTTATCTGCTACACATTTATTTTCATTAGCTGAAAGTTTAGGCGGTGTTGAGAGTTTAATTGGACATCCTGCAAGTATGACACATGCTTCAATTCCTAAAGAAGAGCGTTTAAAAAATGGACTAGTAGATTCGCTTATACGTTTAAGTGTTGGTGTAGAGGATGTTGATGATTTAATTGAAGATTTGAAAACTGCTATCGGATAATATCATCTCCTAATTTATAAATTAAAGAAGTGTTATGGATTTTGCAACAATAGCCTTATTTACACTAGCCATTGGGCCTGCGGCTGCCATTATTATTTATTTTTATACAAAAGATAAACATGATCGAGAACCATTTGGCGTGTTGCTGATGAGTTTTTTTGCAGGATGCTTTAGTGTGCTACCTGCCATAATTCTTGAAACATTATTACCGAATATTGTTCCGGGAAGTAATGGCACTTCACTCATATCTATCGGTATTTATACATTTGTTATAATTGCTGCAAGTGAAGAGTTTTCAAAATATATTTTCTTACGATATTATGCTTACCGCAAACCATCATTTAATGAACCTTACGATGGAATTATTTATGCAGTAATGGTAGGAATGGGTTTTGCAACGATTGAAAATTTAATGTATGTATTTGGTTCCGATACTTTAGGCGCAGCTTGGGGCACGGCCGGACTTCGCGCTGTTACTGCAGTTCCTGCTCATGCCACTTTTGCGGCTGTTATGGGATATTTTGTAGGTCTTGCAAAATTCAATCATAAAAACGAACGCTCATTAATGTTTAGAGGGTTTTTATTAGCCACTATTTTACACGGATTTTACGATTTCTTTTTATTTCAAAATTATACTACAGGATTATACATTGGCGCTTTGGCATCGTTAATTGTTGGTATTTGGTTTGCTAAGCGCGCCATTAAATTACATAAACTACATCCTGATGCAAAGCAAAAACAAGTTGTTACTCCAGTTGTAGAAACAAGCGACGACAATAATAAATTCGATGCTCCCACCAAGCCGAGCTAAATATTCAAAAGCAACATTTAACAAGCTAAGTAAATTACTGGAGCAAAATACGGTATTGTATAATCGCGCGGATTTTATTGTAAACGATCCGATTTTAATTCCACACAAGTTTACCAAAAAACAGGATATAGAAATTAGTGGCTTTTGGACTGCTATGTTGGCATGGGGGCAGCGAAAAACTATTATTAATAAATCGACAGAGCTTTTTGAATTGATGGATAATGCTCCACATGAGTTCATAATAGGCCATTCTGAAAATGACCTGAAGCGCTTTGCTAATTTTAAGCATCGAACTTTTAATTATACAGACACTCTCTATTTCATTTATTTCTTTAATAAGTTCTATTCGCAGCATGAAAGTCTCGAGAATGCTTTTCTTTGTCCGGGATACGAGCGCGAAGCAACTGTAGAAAAAATGCTCATTTATTTCCACACTATTTTCTTTGATGATGAAAACGCACCGCACCGAACACGCAAACATGTGCCAACGCCATTGTCGAACAGCACTTGTAAACGATTAAATATGTTTTTAAGATGGATGGTGAGAAATAATACAACAAATGTAGACTTCGGGTTGTGGAAAAACATACAACCCCATCAACTGATATGCCCACTGGATGTGCATGTTGACCGTATAGCTCGCCGATTGCAATTGCTCACGCGTAAGCAAACCGATTGGACGGCAGCTTTGGAATTAACTGAAAATTTGAAACAGTTTGACCCAAATGATCCGGTAAAATTCGACTTTGCATTATTTGGGAGTGGCGTTGCGGAGAAAATGGCATGATATTTACTCCATAAACATCAATAACTGATTCAACATGACTAAAAATGAAAACTGGATGCAGCACACAATTACGGAAATTGCCGAGATGTGTGATTTAGAATTGAAGGACAGTATGCTACAAATTGACTCAACGGCATCGTTTAAACAAACGTTGACTGATATCATTGCATTTCTAATTGACCATAATTTTGAGAAATTATTATGGATTCTATACAGAATTGATATAGATGAAGAAAAAGCAAAATCGCTGTTAAGCAAACATATACCTGAGGAGGCTCCGGCCATATTGGCAGAACTTATACTACAGCGCCAACTCAAAAAAGAAGAACTCAAAAAACAATTTGCACAGTCGGCACTATTAAGTAATGATGACGATGATTTAAGATTATAAGTATATTTACCTGTAAAAGGTAATTATAATTGCAGCCGCTACTATTCAAAAAACCTTTGTTCGCCTTGTTTACAGTTGTAATAATATTACAAACTGTGCTCATACTTTATTATAATTTCAACGGATTTTTCGGACAGGACAGTTATGAATATTTAAGGATTACGCGGTCATTGAATGCATTTTATGCAACCGGAACTGAACCCGCTTATACTGTTTATCCAATTATGTACCCTATTATTTGCAGTGTTGTAAATATTGCCATTCCTGATACAATGTTAGCGATGCAATTGGTGTCGATACTATCGATGTTGGCATCTACACTATTCATGATTAAAATATTAAAACTTTGGGGTGATGATAATGCTTCAATATATATTTACATCTTACTATTTTTTGTAGTATCACCTTATCTATTAAGGTTTAGCATTATTGCCATGAGTGATATGTTTTGTATTGCCATGTGGCTTGGGAGTTTATATTACAGCTTGAAATATGCATCGGCTAACAGTTTAAGGCATCTGCTTTTAGCAACTTTTTTCGCCGGAATGGCTGTTATGACGAGGTATCCGGCGGCAATATTATTATTACTTCCTGTTTGGATTTGCACTAAAACCATCATCACCACAAAAAAATATTACTATTTATTACCTGTAATTTTAGTTGCATTGCTTTGCACGATACCGGATTTAATTATTCGACAGCGATTTTTATTTTGGAATATTGGCGCTCAAGGGCCTGCATTTTCATATGACTTTTTTGCCAATCAATTTAGTATAAATAATTTATTTCATCGCAATTTCTATAATATAGATGGTTGGCAACATTACGATACGCCAAATATTATTTTTGGGTTATACCAATTTTTTCATCCGGCATTTATTTTTTGCGGGTTACTATTTTTAATTATGTTACTTAAAAAGAAAAATAGGCATACCTACACCAATCCATTAATTATTGTTATTTTACTTTACGTGTTATTTATTGGGTGCAATCCATATCAAAACAACAGATACCTCATGTTCGCATTGCCTGCGGTGTTATTGATTTACTACCTTCCTTTCAGCAACTTGATTGCAAGGTATAAGTTCACAGGCTTGAGTGCTTTTTTAATCGTTTTCATGATATTTACATTCCAAATATTACTATTTACTATTGGTTTCCGCACTACGGTTAAAATGAATAAATCGGAAGCTGTTATTGCTAAATATGTTGGGCAATTGCCTGAATTACCTGTTTACACATTAGGAATTGACGGTGCATTAGGAGCATATAATCCGGAAATGGAAATAATTAATTTATACAATACTACATTAACAGCAAGCAATAGTGAACCGGGTTACCTTTTGTATAATAATATTGATTTTCCAAAACAATTTAAAGGGTTATTACCTGAAACCAACTTCCAATATTTAAAGTCGGGTGGTAAATTACGTCAAATAGGCAATTTTGCTGATGGGTGGGTGTTATACGTAATTGATTAAGTTAATTCAGCAACAAAAAAATACGCCATAACACTAACTGTTACAATTTTTAGAAATGTACCGGCTAAAAACCCGATAAAACTTCCCCAAGCACTGCGCAGCGCTTTAGTATGATTTTTACTGTCGTGCAATGACTCGCCAATATATGCGCCAATGAACGGGCCTATTATTAAGCCAAGCGGTTGAGGAGGAATAAAAATGCCCAAAATTGTTCCAACAATAGCACCTTTTTGACCGGATTTGGTGCCCCCGTATTTTTTTGTACCCCAAGAGGGGATGTAATATTCCAAAATCCCTAAAACAATTACCAAAGCAGCCCAAATTAGGAGAAATGAGGTTGAGAAGTTGGCGAATTGGGTAACCTGCACCAAAATAAAACCGACGAAACAAATCGGAGGTCCGGGCAAAATCGGTAAAAAGCTACCTGCGATGCCGATAAGCATGCATATTATAGCTAATATCAATAAAAATATATCCATGGTTGATTTATATCAACAGACGAAAACCACTGTTGTTGTATTTTTGCAAAAATAAATTTTAATCATGACGATTGAAGCAAATGATCCTTCATTAACATCTTGGGTTCCTGTTGAGGCGGGAAGTGATTTTCCGATTCAGAATCTGCCATTTGGCGTTTTCCGCAAGGGAGATGACCATCCGCGTGTTGGCGTTGCCATTGGTAATTATGTGCTCGACTTATACGCCATGCAG
Organism: Bacteroidota bacterium; assembly: GCA_031372705.1. GTDB lineage: Bacteria > Bacteroidota > Bacteroidia > Chitinophagales > BACL12 > UBA7236. Next base: position 9,679 of record JANMLV010000251.1, read on the forward strand.
CAAGCCGATTACTTTGGAGCTTTATTAATTGAAGATGCCGCATTCAGAAGTAACAATTTAAATGTGTTAATTAAAACCGGCAAATATAAAATTCGCGCATTGCGTCAAGCCATTTCTACGTATTTGAGAAGCGATAACACAAGACTTAAAAACGAAGAAAAAGTATATGGCAAATTTTTATTGCGCATGGAAGATGTTGAATTATTATTACCAATAGAACCGGGCGATTATACCGATTTCTACTCGAGCATTCAACATGCAACCAATATTGGAAAAATGTTTCGCCCCGACAATCCTTTACTGCCGAATTGGAAACATATGCCGATTGGATATCATGGACGTTGTTCATCGATAGTGGCAACCGGAACAGAAATTCGCAGACCAAAAGGGCAAATTATTTATAAAGATGGTGATGCGCCGCAATTTAAGGCAACAGAACAATTGGATTTTGAATTAGAAATGGCATTTATTACACATGAAGGTAAAATGCAAGGATTAAATATTACCACCGAAGAAGCAGATGATTTTATTTTCGGGATGGTGATATTTAACGACTGGAGTGCACGAGATATTCAGCGTTGGGAATATGTTCCACTAGGTCCATTTTTATCTAAAAATTTCGCTTCATCAATTTCACCTTGGGTTGTTACATTAGATGCATTAGAACCTTTTAGAATTCCGGGCGAAAAACAAGAACCTGAAGTATTGGATTATTTAAAATTTGAAGGAGATAAAAACATTGACATTAATTTAGCAGTTTACATCCATCCTGAATTTACGAACGCCAGTTTAGTTAGTCGTTCTAATTACAAATATATGTATTGGAATATGACACAACAATTGGCGCATCAAACAGTAAATGGCTGTAATGTGCGCGCTGCGGATATTTATGCATCGGGAACAATTAGCGGTAACGAGCCTGATTCGTTTGGCAGCATGATGGAATTAACATGGAGAGGAGCAAATCCATTAATAATGGAAGATGGTTCAGAAAGAAAATTTATAAATGATTACGACACTGTATTTATAAAAGCCTGGTGCGAAAAAAATGGTGTACGAATTGGCTTCGGCGAAGTACGCAATAAAATTTTACCTGCCTTTAAACAATAATTAATAATTATGCTAAGAATAGATCCTGCATTGACACCAATGCCAAAAATGCATCAATATATGCTGGGAAGTATTTCGCCCCGCCCCATTGCTTTTGCGAGTACTATTGATGCTGAAGGCAATATGAATTTAGCGCCTTTTAGTTTTTTTAATGCAATTGGCAGCAACCCTCCGATGGTTATTTTTTCGCCTGCGCGCAGTGGTAGAGATAACACAACAAAACACACATTAGATAATGCGGATGCCATAAAAGAAGTGGTAATTAATATTGTAAATTATCCTATTGTGCAACAAATGAGTTTGGCGAGTTCTGCATATGCAAAAGGAGTAGATGAATTTGTTAAAGCAGGTCTTACTCCAATTCCCTCTGAAATAGTTAAACCATTTAGGGTTAAAGAAAGTATTGTGCAGATGGAATGCAAAGTACGCGATATTATTCGCACCGGTGAAACAGGAGGAGCAGGTAATATTATTATTTGTGAAATTGTGTTGATGCATATTGACGAGTCGATATTGGATGAAAGCGGTAAACCCGATCCTTATAAAATGGATTTAGTTGCGCGTATGGGTGGTGAATATTACTGCCGAGTTATACCCGAATCTATATTTTCCTTGGCGCAACCAAAGGACGGTTCAGCAATAGGTGTAGATCAATTACCGGAATACATTCGGAATTCACATGTTTTAACCGGAAACAATTTAGGCCAATTAGGTGTATTTAAATCGCTGCCAACAATAGAAGAAGTGGAAGCTGTTTCGCATTTAGTTAGGCAGCATCAGCGTTGGGAGGAAATTGAATTGCAAGCAAAAACACTTATTGATAAACACGAAGCGTGGGAAGGATTTAAACTATTGATGATGCGAGAATTTGGTTTAATTGAATTTTGAAATACCTCAAGTTGTTTATTTTATTTTCACTGATTTTATCAGTGTTTAACGTAATTAAAATCGGTTATTTTCGTGTTTTCAGCCAAAATGTTAAGTCTTCAAATACTAAAAAAAGGGTCGGCAATTTGTCGACCCTTTTTACATATAATTAATCATCAAACAAAAACCATATGCACGCCATCGCCGGAAGCATGCTGATAGAACTCGCCAACGGTAATAATATCATCAATGCCTTCGTATAAATCATCCTTGGTAATTTTAAACATATCGGCGGCCAATTTACATCCATACATTTTTACACCTGAAGCAGATAAAATATCCAGAAACTCATGTGCTGTAGGTAAATCCATTGCCTCCATTTGTTTGCGCATCATGCGTGAAGCATAACCTTCCATACCGGGAATTCCGCCTAAAAATGTTGGAATATGCATGCCGGGATTTCCAACTGTTGCTATGTGTAAATGTTCGAGGCGTTTTTTATGCACTGCGTCTAATCCGAAGAAAGTGAAAAAAATCTCAGCTTCAATGCCTTCCATACGCGCACCATTAGCCATTATAAAGCAAGCATAAACGCTTTCTAAACCTGCTTTCGACAAAATGAAACACATCTTTTTGATGGGTTCTTTGTGCTCAACTCCGTTTACTGAAGGAGCAACTTTCATTAAAATATCTTCCATAAAATATTTATTTTATTTTGTTAATTAAATACAACCTACCGGTTTAGGAATTCCTGCAATTTTCGCAGCTTTTTTAAGAGGACCATTGGGAAACAGCGCATAAAAATCTTTAATGTCTGTTACTCCACTAGAGCCTATTTTGCGAATTGTTAAAGGGATATTTTTATGATACTGCTCTTGCAGAAAATTTATTATTTCCCAGTGCTTAGGTGTTAGTGTTCCAACACCCTCCTTCATTGATATTTCTTCAGCAATTGATTTGTTCCATTGTGAAAAGTCGGTGAGGTAACCTTCCTCGTTAACTTTGATGGCATTACCACTAATCATAGTTTCCATAATATTTATTTTTGTTTGTGAGTTGATTAATTATGCTGTTGTTGCAATATGTTTTCCACTTTTTTGCATGTTTGGGTGGATGAATGGAATTGCTCTACCATGCATTAATACATTCCAATAAATCCATTTAAAACCGAGTTTACCCATATGGTTGAGCATAGTTTCTTCCATTAACGACATTGGTCCGATACCTGCGAACGGAAAGGTTCCATCAACCGGTTCTTGCTCGTAATTGAAATCTATTAATAATGCTTTGTGATTACCGGTTTCGATAAAGCAATTAGCATGACCGTCGTAGTGCGCTTTCAGTTCTTCACCATTAATGTAATGCAATATATTTTCAGTCAAAATTTCGGATTCGAAATGTGCCACGGAGCCTGCTTTTGAAGCCGGCAAACTAGTTGCATCACCAATAGCAAAAATGTTATCCTTAACGGTAGTTTGTAAAGTTTCTTTGTGAGTAGGCACATAGTTTAAGTCATCGCCAAAACCTGACCTACCAATAAATGCTGCACCTTTATTTAAAGGTACTGTAACCAATAAATCGAATGCCACTTCTTGTCCGCCGTAATCGATAATTTTTTTCGCATCATTATCAATTCGCTCTACGTTGAAATCTGTAACTAATTTAATTCCTTTTTCTTCGATTAGGTGAGCTAATTTTTTTGCGGCAAACGGTTTTGTAAATGCACCACTTAATGGAGTAACGTAAGTGATATCTACTTCGTCGCGCATACCTTTATGTTTGAAGAAATCGTCTGCTAAAAAAGCAAATTCCAATGGTGCAACGGGACATTTAATTGGCATTTCGGTAATATGAATTGCCAATCGGCCTCCCTCCCATCCTTGCAATCTATCGTGCAATGCTTTGGCACCTTCAAAGGAATAAAAATCAAATACATCTTTATACCAAAGTTTGCCTTTCATGCCTTCTGTTTCTTCAGGTGCAATGCTGCAACCGGAAGCAATTATTAAAATATCGTAAGGCAATTCTGCTCCATTTACTAATTTCAAAATATTGCGTTCTGGTTCAACTTTATCAATACTGGTATTAATAAATTCTACCTCATTCGGAATATATTTTATTATTGGTTTTTGTATTTCATGTTCATCATAAATTCCAAATGGAAGAAATAAAAATCCAGGTTGATAATAATGTGTTGTAGCTTCATCTACGATAGTAATTTTCCATTCGTGATGATTCAATTTCCTTTTCAGATGGTTCGCCATCATGGTTCCGGCTGATCCGGCTCCTGCAATTAAGATATTTCGTTGTGTCATTGTTTGATGATTTATAATGCAAAGCTACAGCCCGCGTCATGTGAGGGAACGTGACGATTAGCACAGAAAAGAATGATTGAAGTCACCGATTATACAAGCGGCAGCGGGGTTCAATCGCAATATTTGAGCAGGAAATTGAGGTAAGTAGTTGCACTATTTTTGCAGGGTAGTAATTAATCGTCCCACTCAGGGAGCTTGTCCACCATATTTTTCTTCTTTTTGCTCCATTGAATAGGTTTAACCACCTCCTCGTAGATGAATGAAATTGGATTCATTATTGGTGAAGGAGCCTTTGGAACCGTATCAATTTGAAATGGGCTTTTAATTCCCGGAATTGGTCCCATTTGATATTGTTGAATGTCTTGATAGGCCAAAAAAGCTTCTCGAAAATCTTCCTTACTAGGCCAAGGATATATTACAAAAGGGTCGAGTGTTAGGGTGTCGACAGCCAAAAGCACGGCTATGGATTCAATTTTATCTTCACCGGTATCGGGTACGATATAAAATTTCGATTTATAACCAATGGCAGAAAACTGCAGGGTATCGGACCGGTTGACAACAATTGAGAAAAAACCGTCGGCGGAGGCATTTACCCCACGAAATTCAGATGGCACTGAAACAGTGGCATAGGCAATCGGGAACATGGTTTGTTGGTTAGTAACAATACCTGAAAGCTGAATGATATCGGTTTGTTGAGCACGACAGCTTATGGCTATAAATACGCATAAAAATAGTGTAGTAAACTTGCTCAAAAATCCGTTGTGTATAATCATTAATTCTTTAACGAATAATGACGCAAGTTATGATTTGTTATGAAATATTTTGCAAGATTTGCATGTAATTTCACTTTAATTAACAATTATGGAACCTATTGAAGGCAATTTGCACCACATGCGCGAAAACTACGAGAGCGGTGAACTAGATATTTCAGGCGTTTATCCATCGCCAATGCAGCAATTTGCATTTTGGTTTGAGGCAGCAGGTAATGCAGGAATTGAAGAACCGAATGCAATGGTTTTATCAACTGTTGATGCAGACCATCGCCCATCGTCGCGCGTTGTATTATTGAAAGAATTTAATGATAATGGATTTGTATTTTTCACCAATTATGCGAGTAAAAAAGGATTAGATATTTTATCTAACCCCAATGCCTGTTTAAATTTTTGGTGGGGTAAACTTGAACGACAAATTCGTATATCAGGAACAATATCAAAAATTGCAGAGGCTGCAAGTGATGAATATTTTTATTCGAGGCCAATTGGGAGTCAGGCCGGCGCAATTGTATCACCGCAAAGTTCAGAAATAGTAAGTCGCGAGTGGTTAGAACAGCGACTAATTGAAGTGCAATTAAAAGGCGATATAAAACGACCTGAACATTGGGGCGGATATATATTAAATCCCAATGCAATAGAATTCTGGCAAGGCAGAAGTAATCGCTTACACGACAGATTACTTTACGAAAAAATAAGTGAAAATAATTGGCAAATTAAGCGATTGGCACCTTAATTACACTTCGGCAATTTTATTAAATTCGATAAAATTTTCAGCGTGTAAAGCTTGTTGGAGTAGCAGTAGGAATTGTTCCCTAGGAATATCTTTTGCACCCATTGAAGCGAGGTGCTCATTATATACCTGACAATCGATAAATAAATAATTTAATTTTTTAAGTTGGTGCGCCAAAAAAATAAATGCCATTTTACTGGTATTACTTTTTTTACTGAACATACTTTCGCCTGAAAAACAGGCGCCAATTGCAAGCCCGTATAAACCGCCAACCAATTCATCTTCTTCATAAACTTCAATAGAGTGTGCAATTCCCATTTCATGCAATTGCGTATATGCTTTTCTAAAATTTTTATCTATCCAAGTTTCGCTATCACCTTTGCGTTTGATGGTTGCACAATTTTTAATTACGCTTTCAAAATCGGCATCCACTTTAATTGAATAATTACTTTTTTTGAACAATTGCTGCATGCTTTTCGAGACAATTATTTCTTCAGGAAAAAGCACGCATCTTGGATCGGGTGAAAACCAAAAAAAATCTTTTTTATAACTAAACCACGGAAAAATTCCGGAACGATAAGCTAGCAACAATCTATCAGTTGAAATATCTGTTCCAACAGCTAATAAGCCATCGGGTTCGGCTAGCGATGGGTCGGGAAAAATGAGTCTTTCATCGAGTCTCCATACCGGCATATTATTTATTCCAGTGTGGCGTTAATTCCTCTGTCGGTTAGTTGCTCACGCATTGGCGATAACATTGACCTGGAACCTTGCTGCACAGCGTATTTCCCTTTATGGTGAATGATATATGCACATTGTTCTGCTTGTTCGAGACTATGTTTGCAGATTTCAATTAGGCTTTCGATAACCCATTCAAAACTATTAACATCATCGTTGTGTACGATAAGGCGCACACCGACAATATTGTCGATAAGTTCATCAACATCAATCCTGGAATCGGTTAAAACATCTCCCATTTTTGTAATAGTTTGGTACAAAGGTAACGAATTTGGCTATTTTTTGTTCTATTTGCGTGCTAAATGGTGAAAACAATAAGTTGTTGAACGCATTTCTTGCGGAAAGCCTTAATTTCGAGCATTCATGACAGATTTAAACCCAAAACAAGCGCAATACAGGCAAAAAGTGCTCAATAAATGGCTTTTTAGGCTGTTTTTGCTCAAAAATATGCCGATTGCACTACTCGCAGGGCTCCGGATTCGGGCCTTAACAGCCGAAAAAGCAGTTGTAAGCGTTCCTTTTAAGTGGTTATCGCAAAATCCTTTCAAGTCGGTATATTTTGCTACTCAGGCTATGGCAGCCGAAATGAGCACAGGGGTTTTAGGTATGATGGCAATCCAAGGCACACCGCAACGAGTGTCGATGTTGGTATTAAAACTTGAAGCGGAATACACCAAAAAAGCCTCAGAACGCGTTTACTTTACATGTGAAAATGGTGATGAAATAATGGCGGCGGTTAACAAAACATTATCCGACGGTCTTGGCATAACGGTAAGCTGTAAATCGATCGGCAGGTTAAAAGATGGCACTATTGTTAGCACTTTCACAATAGTTTGGTCATTTAAAGCAAAGCATAAATAATTACAACTAATTATGAAACGAAATATAATTTTCTTCTTTTCCATTATAGTATTAGCAACCATTTCAAGTTGTGGCAGAAAAACTGCTGATGAGGCAGCACCAACTTCCGATTCGGTTACCATTGAACAACCTGAAATTAGAGATGCCACATTAATTACTCCGGAAGAACCATTTAAAAATCAACCGAATGAATTCTGCACAGTAATAAGAAAGTTAGATATTTCTTATTATGCACCGAACAAACAAGTTGAAGACGTAACAGCATTTCCATCAAAATATTGTTTATTAGACGTTTGCCTGGAAACAATTAATCCTAACGGGATGGTAATTAATTTGGGAGATGATAATGAAGTGGTTACAACTTCTTTTGAACTAATTAAAGTATTTGAAAGTGAGTTGGAAGCTAAGGGTTATGCAGCGCAGTATAAGATTATTGATGTGAAGTGGTGAGCTAATTAGCTAATGAAACAGCCGATGAACAGCCGGAGCAGCCGATTAATGTGCTGATTTGTTGATGTGTTAATGAAACAGCCGGAACCAATTAGCTAATTTGCTAATCATTGTTGTCCGGTAAAACTTTGAACACGAGAAGATGTTCATATAAATCAAACCTTTTGATCTGCTTATTTGGTTATTTTCATGGAGAAGCCCCCTCAAAATTAAAAGTAAGTTGTGGTGAGGGAGGGAGGTATTTCCCTAACGCTTTTTCTGGATTTACTAAAAATAATACAATATCAAA
>JANMLV010000257.1:0-7901 GCA_031372705.1 Bacteroidota bacterium
GCCATTACGTCTCTATTGGTAACGGTAGTAACAGGTGTATTTTCATTTTTGAGCCATAGCACGAAACGATTGGCATCGTGTTGGTAGCGGAGGATTGTTTTATTGCTAAACCCTTTTTGAAGCAGGTAGGCTACAAAAGGGTTTTCTTTTTCAAGCTTTATCCTGTTTTCAAGCTCACGTTCCGTTTCTCGGATTACCTTTTTTCTCGTTCTGCTATCGAACGATTTTCCCAATCTGAGTTTACCACTCATCTTCATTCAATTTAATGATCGTATTTTTGGGAATATTATTAAAAGGTTGGTCCTTTTCTTTATCTATCAAATGCGTGTAAACCTGTGTTGATTCCAGTGAGGTGTGGCCTAAAAATCGACCTATTTTTTCCAAACTCATTCCGTTTTGCAATAAATGTGTGGCAATACTGTGTCGCAATACATGAAGCCGCACATTTTTACTTTGTAATACAATATCATCGGTGCGCTGTTGCAATATTCTGAGGCGACGTGCCATACTTTCTGTTTCCATTCTTTTACCGCGCTGACTTATAAAAAATGCATCCTGTTTTGTGCCTCCAATTAATAAAATTCTCCAATCAAATAAATAATCCTCCAGATATTTTGCATTGATATTATTAAATGGAACAAGTCGTTCCTTATAATTTTTACCAATGCGCACATGAATGAGTTTTCTTTCGAAGTTGATATCGCTTACATCCAGATTATAGCCCTCATTTCTTCTTAAACCACAACTATAATAAACAACAAGCATGGCTCGGTCGCGGGCGTTAAAAGGTTCGAGTTTTGTGCCTTCATTGTATCCATAGGTAGCTGCAAAAAGTAATTTTATTTCCTCTTGAGTAAGCGTACTTATTTCTTCTTTATCATCCGGTTCCCAAATAATATCCAGCGCAGGGAGTTCAAGTCTTCCGGATTGACGCAGGTATTCGGTAAACTTATATAATGCCTGCAAATGTTTGTTTAAATAACCACTGCTCAATGCACCTGCACCCGACAAGTAATTATTGCGCAGTTTTAAATGTTGGTGAAAATAGATTTGTATTTGTGGTATGGTTAACTGCGTAATATGGGTAATATTATTTTGTTCTAGATAAAAAAATAATTCACGGATGTGGTGTGGTAAATTAATTACAGTGCTTTCGGCATATCCTAAAATATCTAACCATTCGCAGAACGATTTTTCGAGATAAATGAAATTCACCGATTTTAATGATAAATTTTTCATGCGGCATGTCTTTTTTTACATTTTCTGCATTTTTTGCCTTGAACCTTTGTTTTTAGAGGGTTCCAGTGGTCCATTTTCCATGTGGACCACTACCGGACCACCGGACCACTCGGCTAGGTTTTGATTTTCACGAAGCGTATGCAATCCGGCATCTAAAACCGTATTTATCATATTTTCCAACATAGTAAATTCTTCGAAAGTAGTTACCTGATATTCATAACCCCGCACTTTACTTCCTTTTATCCGTTTGATGTAATAGCCTTCAAACAAGGAAGCATTAAACCGTTTCTGTGTGCTGGCGTTTACCTTCAGCGCTTTGCGTATTTCGCGATTGGTAAAAGTTGTTTTACTCTCCTCGCGCAAATACAGTTTCAATTTTTCAAAATAGTTGCGACATGCACCGTTGAGTTCATCACTCTTGCGCAGTAATATTTCTTTCATTAATTGATTTGCATCTGCGATGTCGTCAATTGTAGTTTCAATATATTCTTCACCGCTTTCAGGATCTAATTTGCGTTCTCGTTGATATTGTTTGTAAAAAGTAACCACCTCAATTGCCTGCAGGTAGTGCTGATTGGTTCTTCGCGGTTTTAAAATCTCAGAGGGTAAGTGCAGATGCTCTGCGAAAGGATTGATTACCCGTATCGGTTCGAGTAGTCGCTGGCAATTTTGCAATAATTCTTTGATGCCGTTCTCTTCTTCTGTATTTATTTTGCCTGCGGATATTTTCCGTTGATAATCCATTATTTTTTCATCCTGCGATTTACTTTCATCCAAATAAATTAAAAAACAGCGATTGGCATTATCCTCATATAATTCCTCGCGCGTGGTGCAGCCTGCAACACTTACAGGCCCTTCCACAATCAAATGAATGGTTTTAGTTTCGCCTTTCGTGTTTTTATGTGCGATGGTTTTACTGATACGCTTTTTGGATTGTAATTCACGCAAAGGATACAGTGCATTTTCCGCTCCATCTAGGTCTTCTATCAGGATCAGCTTATTTTTTAATTCCCGCTGACCAAAATAATAAAATGCATTTTCCGAAAGTGTGGTTATTTCAATTTTGTCTTCCGCCGGAATGAGTTCACCTACTTTTTCCTGCAGATGCGTTTTCCCGATTCCCGAACTGCCAAGGCTGATGATGTGTAAAGGTTGCGCAGTTTTTCGGGAAGTGAAGATCAGATACATTAATAATCGATTAATTTCTTCACCCGTAACACCACTTTTGCCAATAAAAAGATTTGTATTTTGCAATAAATCGGGGGAGGATAAAAATTTTATGGCTTCTCTGGTTTGCTCTTCGGTTAATTGAACCGCTTTATATTGCTGGTTTTGCTGATGTTCTTTTAATTGCTGCAAACGATAATTTTCCAGTTGCTCAGTGAGGGCGGATAGTGCCATCGCAATAACACTTGTACCGATCTCCAGCTTTTCGGATACCCTTCTTATCAGTTTTTCTATTTGCGTATCGTTATACAGATCCAGGTTATGGCGTAAGGGTGGTCGTGGTGATTCGGTTAATTGAATTTTAAGTGTTACCCGCATTCTGTCGAGCCCATCGAGTCTGATACCACCCAGCACAATAAGCCGGATGAACTCATTTTCATACTTCAAATTTTCATTATCAACTATCGTAATATCCGGAACATGCATCTTTGTTTATTTCAACCATATTTGCCCACAAACCTATCGGATAAGATTTGTAAAGTAAGAAATAAACACGCTGAAATGGTTGATTTAAACTAAAATTAAACTTTTAGGGCGTATAAATAACAAAAACAAAATTGTTACAATTTAATTTTACAATTTAGTAATTAATGGGACACAAATAATTATTTATTTTGTGAACTTACATTAATCATTTGTAATTTGTTAATACAAATAAGTGTGGTAGTAAAACGATTTGCCATAAATAAATTACAAATAGAGAACCATTCATTTTGACACCCAAAAAGTCGCTTCCACAATGAGTTTCGGACAAAATTTAAAAACCTTAAGAACCGATAAAAAGATATCGCAAACCACGCTTGCAAAAAGTATACAGGTGCACCCCAACCATGTTTCCCGTTATGAACGAGATATTGCAATGCCCTCCATAGAAGTGGCTCAGCGCATGGCCGAAGCACTAGAGGTTTCTATTGATACGCTGGTGTATGGGAAAAATGATATTTATCCCGCCATTACCGACCGCGAACTGGCATCGCTTTTTAAACAAACTCAATTTCTTAACAATAAGCAGAAAGAGACCGTGAAGAATCTGCTTTCTGCTTTTATTTTAAAGGTGGAGTTGAAGGGGAGGGTGTGAGAAGGATATATAAACACGTTTCAAATAGCTTAATGATTTTTTATTATATTTATTTTAGGTAAAATTTCACAAAGTTTATTTACTCAAATTTGCATTTTCCTCAAAATATTTAAATTCACCTTGTAGACTTAGCAATGTAACTTTTACTATAAACAATTTTGTTTTACATATTAGTGCATGTTACTAGTCAAAAGTAGAAATTACAGTAAACTATTCTCTTACCGTCTAATCGTTTTTGTTCTGAATTTAAATTTAAGGAATCAAACTGAAAGCTTTTAATTTGAGATTGAAAATACCTGTCTATTAATTCAGTTCGATCCTTTGGCTTTGAAAGAAACCTCTTTCCAGGATCATAGAATAGGTATGTTATTACAATCTGGTTAACACTATCCTTATAATTAGCCATTCTTAATAAAGATTCATTAACTTTTAATTCATTTGACAATTCAATCTCATAAGAAAATTGACCAGTAAAATTTTTCATATTTATTGAATCAGGAAGAATTATACTGATACTGTTTCCATTTAAAGTTCCTTTTGTGACACTTTTTATTGTTGCCCCGGAATTATTGTATTCACTAAAAACAACATCATTTAAATAAATATGCGATTTAAAGTAAGGATTACATGCGGAAATTAATAATAAAATTCCAATCGAAATAAAACAATTTGAATAACGTTTACACATAATTTATTATTAATATTATTAATTGGCGATCAATCCAGCCTGCAGTAAGTTACCAATTACCATTTTGTAATCCTGTTTAGAGGTAAAATTGGAATAGGTACCTGTAACATTAAAAATTGAACCTTTAACAAAACTATTCACCGCCCTATCAAAGCTTCGATTATTAAGATAGGAATGTAACTCATTAAAGGATTTTGTAAATGTTGCTGCATCTGTAGGGTTATTTTTATTTCCTGCATCCAATATTTTATTTTTTGGGTTAATTCCCTTTAAATCTGCAAGCATAAAACTTTCAAATAAATAAGCTTCCAGCTCACTATTTATACTTGCTCCACCATTTCCCTTGAGCATCTGATATCCATGAAAAAATTCATGACCTATAAATCCAGCCATTTGATGAAGGCCGCCATCCATCATTATTCCTCCGGCATTTATTATTCCACCTGTGTTATTTTTATTAGCTTCGAATGAACCATTTCCTGAACTAGGCATTTTATTTTTAAGTATGAAATCTCCTTCGACTTTTGATATTTCACTAAGTAACACACCCCCAATTTCAGTTGAATTTACAGTATTTAAAAGTCTTTGTGCGCGGTTGACGAATTCATTTTTTCCTGTATATTCTCTACCTTTTTTATCATAAAATTTTCCGTCACTTTCGTTATATTTTACTTTTTTAAATAACCCTGCTTTAGCAAAAATTTCATCACCCTTAACATCATTAAACCAAATGGGATTATTACCCATGCTTACATAGGGACTTTCCCACGGTGTTTTCTTAGTCAAGGGATCATTACTCCACCATCGCATTAATCTAACATCTAATTCTCTAAATTCTGTAGTATAAGAATTTCCGGTTCCATAAATTTCATCATCCTTCATACTTCCTTGGTAACCGAAGCGATAATTCTCACTCCCCGCAACCCATGTTCTTCCAACCAATAACATTCCGCCCGGATCATTGTCCTTTTCCGCATTTAAATTAGGCAAATATTTAACGGCATGCCCATCTCCAGTAGTTTCCTCCCGTTTATGGCGGTCGGTTAATACTGCTAATACTTTTTCTAATCGGTTGGTCATTACGTAGCGCTTGTTTCCCAAAGTTCAGTAATAAAATCCGGAAGTTGATAAGGTTCTCGACATTTCTATTGTTTTTTGGCAGCAGCCTATACGTGCCGACCCGGCTCTGCCGATTCTCCGATTCGGCAGCGGCTCCTTGCGGACTCCGTCCGCCCTCTAAACACTATTCGTAAGCCTTCATCCCAATTATATAACCACACATCATCAGTAACTTTACCCACCACGCTCAACACCTAATCCAATTCCTTCACCAATCATCATTTCACCATTTTTAATAACAAATCCACCTTTAAAAGCTTGCTCCATTACATCTAAACTTCCGTCTAAATCTAAATATTTAGTATTGGCACAAGCAAACGCAATATGCAATGCAGCGGTAATGCTTATTAAACTTTCATCATTACATCCCCAGAATAAATTAATATTATTTTGCAGTGCAATATCTGCAATTGCTTTTGCACCTTTAATACCACCGGCTTTCATTAATTTAATATTAAATACGCCATAAGGTTGCGGTTGTTGGCATAAAATAATTGCCGAATGTAAATCTGTTAGTGATTCATCTGCAACCAATTTTTCACGTATAGAGTGTGGCAGCAGTGCAAGTTGGTTTTCAGCACCAACCGGAAGTGGTTGTTCTATAAGTTCTATTGGATATTTCGCAGTAGCAGAAATAAAACGTTGCAATTGGTTGAAATCATATCCTAGGTTAGCATCAACACGAATGCGCATTTGCTTTCCAAATTGTTCGCTTAGTTTAGCTATACACTCAATATCTTCATCAACATGCATTCCGGTTTTAATTTTTAAAATGCGAAATCCTTTAGCATAAAATTTTTCGGCATCAACTAACATTTCCTCAACCGGTTTAATACCAATGGTAACACTGGTTGGAAGCGATTTTATTTTGGTGCCATATAAATGGATAACAGACTTATTGTAAAGTTTACAAAAAGTATCATGCAAGGCAATATCTATTGCAGCTTGCGTTCCGGGCAGATGCGCGAAATGCAAATTGCAATCATCTATAATTGAGGCATAATCATCAATATTTCGACCAACCAAATCTTGCACATAATCGCTTTGTAAATGTTGGAGTGTTAAAGCAGGTGTTTCGCCAATCACTTCCGGAAACGGATTAGCAGCACCAAATCCTGTAATGCCATTATCGAGTGTAACTTCAAAATAAATAATTTCTGTATCGCTAATGGTTTGATAGGCAATGGTGTAAGGTTGCACCAAGGGCAGTCGCTCCAAATACGCTTTTACAGATTTAATTTTCATATCAAAGCAGTGATTGAATTACGGGAATAATTTTTTCAACGCCTTGTTGCAACGGCAATAAAACCGGAATTTTTAATGTAGAGGCATATTGTTGCTGAAATTGCAATGCTTCATCATTAGAACAATCTTCCGTATTGAGCGCAATTGCAATTACTTTTGAACCATACATATTTATTAATGCAATTTCTGATTGTACATCATGTATTTCGCCCCACAATGGAGTATGTTCATAATGCATTCGTTTGGGTGCATGCACTAAAATAACATGTTTGGCATTACCTGAAATCAATAATTCGGCACCACATGGTCCACTTGGATTGCGCAAGGCAGATTGTCCTTCAATTAAAATTACATGTGGTTGCGTTTCTGTATAGCAAGTTACAATTGCATGTTCTAATTCGCCGGAAATGAAATCATTTAAAGTTGAATCGAAAATAAAACCATATTTGCCACCTTGCATCCAACCGGTTTGTCCGGTGTAAATCATTTGTGCATTAATTCCGTTTTGTGCGCAGGCTTGCATCACCAAGCGACAAGTTGTTCGTTTACCCAACGCGCAATCGGTGCCAATTACGGCTATAATCGGTGCTTTTACGTTGTAAATATTTCCATTCCAAAAATGTAAATCTTTTTTATTTTTCGGTTTGCGTACATCAACTAATTCAACTTGATATTTTGCTGCCAGTTCCACTATTTCCGGAATGGAATCTAAGTATTCGTGTAATCCATTTACAATCGACATATTTGCTGCAATAGCAGTTTTTATCACAGGAATAAATCGCTCCGGCAAAACACCTCCAACAGTTGCGATACCGATTATGCAATATTGAATATTACTAATTTGGTTGATGGCATCTTCAACAGTTGCAAAAATTGGAATGTTCCTTATTTTACCATCTATAACTTCTCCCGCATCTTTACCGGCATGTTTAAAATCAATAACTGCTGCAATTTCGAAACGCTCGCTTCCTCTAATTAATCCGTGCGCTGTTTTGGCATCCGATTCATGCAGAATGCCATCGGTTAATATTATTGCTTTTGGTTTGTTGTGCACTGTGTTTTTTTTTAACGACTTAAAAATACTCCCGGAAATTGATTTGTTGCTTGTTTATTTTGATAAACAACAGTTCCGTTTACCCACACCATTAAAATGCCATCAGATACAGCCGTTGAATTAGTAATATCAGCATTGTCGTTTACGGTTTCAGGATTTAACAAAACTAGGTCAGCATAATATCCCGGCGCAATAATACCTCTGTTTTTAATGCCAACATGTTCGGCGCTGAGAGCGGTCATTTTATTTAT
>JANMLV010000258.1:0-8068 GCA_031372705.1 Bacteroidota bacterium
AAAAAATAAAATAGATGAAGAAATAATCGGCAAGTATATTCAATATCCTATTCGGTTAGCATGGGCCGTAACTATTCATAAGAGTCAGGGATTAACATTTGACCGCATAGTAATTGACGCCGGACAATCGTTCGCTGCCGGGCAGGTTTATGTTGCTTTAAGTAGATGCACTACTTTAGAAGGAATGGTATTATTGTCGCGCATTTTTAATAGCTCAATTGGAACAGATGAGCGCGTTACTGCTTTTGCCAAAACCGAAATGGAAGATAATATTTTGGAAGATATTATAGCAACTGAAAAAGTACGGTATTTACAGAAAAAATTATTCGACACATTTAATTGGGATAAACCTGTTAAATTATTGGAAGCATTTGCAGAATTTATTCCTGACCGCGCGCTGGAAAACAAGCGTGATGCAATGATACTTTCAACGCGTTTACTCCAAGCAATTTATGAGCAACGCGATGTAGCAGATAGGTTTCGCGAGAAGTTGCCAAGTATGATTGTTGCTTTTGACACATCGCACTCACAGGAAATTTACGACAGAGTTACCAAGGCAGTTGATTGGTTCGGCGAAAGTATGCATCAGCGCATTTTTATCCCTTTGGTTAATCACCTCCATGAAATAAATGGGCAAGCAAAAATTCGAAAATATTATAATTATGTTTATGGATTAATTACCATGTTGGAAATGCATTTGCAAGCAGCCTTTGAAGTATCTTACGGCGACTTGCAACTATACAGGGGAGAAAATAATTTCTCGCAGTTTGTTCCATCAATGCCCGCGGCTGTTGCAGCTAAAACGAAAGTAGAAAAAGGGGCAACAAATTTAGAAAGTTTAAAATTATACCAATCCGGTCTCTCTGTTTCTGCCATTGCATCAGAAAGGAATTTAGCTGAAACCACTATTATAAAACATTTACTTTCTTTTGTTGATTCCGGCGAAACTGTAATTGAAAAAATAATTCCAGTTAAAAAAATTGAACAAATTAAAAAGGTAGTTGTCGAATTAAAATCAAATGAAGTGAAATTAATTCGCAGCGTTTTAGGAAAAGGATTTGATTACAGCGAAATAAAAGCCGTTCTTGAATTGTTAAAAACAGATGAAACCGCTTGGATTGAATAAGTGCTTTAATTAAATTTATTTTTAGCAATCCCTAGCCATTCCAACGCAGTGCCGTTTAGCAATCGTTCTTGCACTGCGGGCGCGAAACTCATCGACTCAATTAATTTTCCGGGATGATGTTCGCCTAATGGAAAGGGATAATCGCTACCTAATGCTAATTGATTGGGACCAACTAATTCGAGCAGATATTTCAACATCATTTCATCGTGCACCAATGTGTCCAGATAAAATTTGTCGAGATAATTCCGTGGGTTAATTGGATTATCGATTGCAACTAAATCTGGGCGCACATTAAAGCCATGTTCAATTCTACCAATAGTTGAAGGGAAACTTCCACCACCATGCGCAAATGCCACTTTTAGATTCGGCAACTTTTCGAAAACGCCTCCGAATATCATGGAACAAATTGCTAATGAAGATTCGGCCGGCATAGCAACTAACCATGGCAGCCAGTATTTATTCATTTTATCTTTTCCCATCATATCCCAAGGGTGGACAAATATGGCTGCATTTAATTCTGCTGCTGCTTGAAAAAACGGAAATAATTCCTCGGCATTTAAATTCCAATCGTTAACATGCGAGCCAATTTCAATTCCGGCGAGTCCGAGTTCTTTTATACAACGTGTCATTTCCTGAATACTTAATTCAGGGTCCTGCAATGGAACTGTTCCCAAACCTATAAATCTTTTTGGATGTCGCGAAACTACTTCGGCAATAAAATCATTTTGAAATCTGGAAGTTTCCAATGCATGTGTTGCATCCTTTGCCCAATAATGAAACATAACAGGAATTGCGCTTAACACTTGCACATCAACACCGGTTTCATCGGCATCGTGTATGCGCACATCGCCATCCCAGCAATTTGATTTTATTTCACGAAAAAATTTATCTCCTTGCATCATGCGCGCACATCCTTCGCAATGATGGTCGAGGTGGATATATCTATTATCCAAAAACTTTTCACTCCATCGCGGAAGGTTATCGGGGATGATGTGGGTATGTATATCAATTTTCAACATAAATTAGAACGCGGATTACGCCGATTTAGCGGATTTACGCGGATTTTTTTACGCTTCGCGTTATTTAAAGTTAGTAAATACTTTTCTTTTAAACGAAGGTTTTTTTCCAAAATTTAATAATAAACCAACTGAAACTTCAGAAGCCTTCAAATAATTAATTAATTGACATTCGTGTTCAAAGGCAATTGATTCAGCAGCTTTCAACTCAACAATAATTTTAGATTCAACTAATAAATCAGCGATATAAAATCCAACAACTTGCCCTTTATAATATACTTTCATGCTTACTTGTTGTTGAAATTTCAAGCCTATCGAGTTTAATTCAACAACCATAGCATTTTCATAAACTTTTTCCAAAAACCCAAAACCAAGTTCATTATAAACTTTATAAAATGCATTTATAATTAAGTCAGTAATTTCTTTGTGCAACAAATCATTCTCCACCATATCCAACATTCACAAATTTTAAAAAATCCGCGCAAATCCGCTAAATCTGCGGCCCGTCAGGGCTCCGCATTCCAATTTATTTCGGGGGCTCCATTACGTAGCCGCAACTATCGCAAGTGCGCAAAGCTTCATTCTCATAAAAAGTATTTAAAATTGTTGGCAATTGCGTAACAATATCTTTTAATGGAAATGTTTCTTCGTGGAGTTTGTGGTTGCATTTTTCGCAAAACCACATGCACGAATCAAATTCTTTTTCGGTGCGATAGCGTTCAATTACAAGGCCTACCGTATTGGCGGGGCGACGAGGAGAATGCGGAACATTTGGCGGCAGTAAAAACATATCGCCTTCCTTTATCACAATTTCGCGTGATTTGCCATCTTCTTGAATGGCAACGGTTATATCACCTTCAACTTGGTAAAATAACTCCTCTCCATCTTCAAAGTGATAATCTTTTCGGGAATTCGGGCCTCCAACTATCATTACAATAAAATCTTCGTTGGCTTTATATACTTGCTGATTGCCAACAGGTGGCTTCAAAAGGTGGCGATTTTCATCAATCCATGTTTTTAAATTAAAAGGTGCTGCTACAGGCATAACTTTGAATGTTTAATTTTGAAGTAAATTTATAAAGAATAATGAATATCAGTTTAACAAACTACAATGCAATTGTTTGCGGAAGCACTCAAGGAATAGGAAAAGCATGTGCAATAGAAATGGCTGCGCTAGGCGCCGAAGTTATATTGGTTGCGCGTAACGAAGCAAAATTGGCGGCAGTTGTAAAGGAACTTTCAACTGATTTTGGACAACAGCATCGATATTTTGTGGCCGATTTTTCTAATTCCAACCAAGTGAAAGAAGCCGTGAATGCGTTTATTATAGCTTACGCCAAGCCTATTCACATATTGGTAAATAACACCGGCGGCCCCGCAGCAGGAAAAATAAGCGAAGCAACCGAAGACCAGTTTTTATCCGCTTTTAATGCGCATCTAATATGCAATCATATTATGGCTACTGCTTTAATTCCCGGAATGAAAAGTGCGGGATATGGCCGAATCATCAATATAATCAGCACTTCGGTTAAGGCTCCATTGCCCAATCTTGGTGTTTCAAATACCATTAGGGCTGCAGTTGCCAATTGGAGTAAAACTATGGCAAACGAGTTAGGCGGATTCAATATAACCGTAAACAATGTATTACCGGGAGCCACCAAAACCGAGCGTTTAAACGGAATTATCAGCAATAATGCAGCAAAATCGAATAGTACAGAAGATGCCATCTCCCAAAAAATGATGGCGGAAATACCTATGAAACGTTTCGGTGAAGCGGCTGAAATAGCCAATGCAGTTGCATTCCTAGCTTCTCCCGCTGCCAATTATATTAATGGTATTAATTTACCGGTAGATGGTGGCAGAACTGCCAACTTATAGGCAATAAGCAAGATGTAAAGCATGTACATAGCAAATCCGTCTCGGAAATCAGCAAGTGATACCGGAGCGGATAATTTTAATAAGTTATTGATTATCAGTGATGATGACCGCCTGCGCCGTGCACATGGCCGTGTTCAATTTCTTCTTGAGATGCTTCACGCACATCAAGAATTTCACCTGAAAAAAACAGGTTAACACCGGCTAAAGGGTGATTGAAATCGAGAAGCACTTCTTCTTCTCCCACTTCAGCCACGCGGGCTCTAACCAATTGACCGTTTTGATCGCGCAGGTTAATTACTTTGTCGGTTTGCAACAAATCTTCCGCAATTTGACCGTCTATCATAAAAACGTCTTTCGGAACATACTCCATAGCGGTATCGTCGAACTCACCGTATGCGTTAGCTGAAAGGATTTGAAACTCAAATCGACTTCCAACAATTTTCCCCTCCAAATTGGACTCAAACTCAGGCAGCAAGCCGCCTGCACCGAATAGAAACACGAATGGCTGGTCGGCATTTACCACTTCAATGATATCCCCGCCCACATTATCTTCCCGCAGTTCATAAGTCAGGGAAACCACCTTGTTTTTTAATATTGACATGATTTAAAATTTGTTAAGACTGCAAAGGTAAAAATAAAAATACTGTAATTGCGCACGATTTTTGCTACAAACCGCGAGTATAATTGGGATTGCAAAGCTTATAAAGGCAACTTAACAGGAATATTATTACCCGCAATGTTGCTTAAAACCCAATAATCATTAGCTTTGCTGTCCCTTAGTCAGACCAAACAATAAAAAAAATAATCTACCACGTATGAAAATGAACATTTTCAAAACTTTTATGCTAGTTGCAGGCATCATGACATTTACTGCAATGAATGCCCAAACAACAGGCGGAAATGATGTATTATTTACCGTGTCAGGCAAGCCTGTAACTAAAGAGGAGTTTCTTTATGTTTACAAAAAGAACAATCCCGACAAGCAGAACGACTTTTCGAAAGAAAGCTTGAATGAGTACCTCGACTTGTATGTTAACTTTAAATTAAAGGTTACTGAAGCTCGTGCGGAAAGAATTGACACCACGGAAAAAGTGCGTGAAGAATTGCAGAAATATGGTGATCAGTTAATTAAATCGAACTTCGACAAAGAAGTTTTAGAAGGCGCTGCATTAAAAATGTATAACAGAATGCAAACCGAGCGTTTGGTTTACCATGTTATGATTTCAATTGATGCAAATGCACCTGGTGCTGACACAACTGCGGCAAAGAACAAATTAATGGCTGCACGTGAAAGACTTATGAAAGGTGAAGATTTCAGTAAAGTATCGTTAGAACTTTCATCAGATAAAACAAATACAAAAGAACCGGGTTTAATTGGATGGATTACACCGGGACAAATACCTGATATGGCATTCGAAAATGCCGCTTATGAAACACCGGTTGGCACAATTAGTCAGGTTGTAAAATCTAAATTCGGATATCATATTATTAAAGTAGCAGGAGAGCGCCCTTCAGCAGGAACGGTAACTGTTGCACATATTCTAATTAAAACACCTAAAGAAGCTAAGCCTGAAGATATTGCAAAAGCAAAAACTAAAATCGACAGCATTGCGCAATTATTAAAGAATGATGTAGGCAGTTTTGAAGAATTAGCAGAACAATATTCTGAAGACAAAATGAGCGCACCAAATGGTGGAAGACTTGAAGCATTTGGCACAGGCAAAATGGTTTTGCCGTTTCAAGAAGCTGCATTTGCATTAAAAAATCCGGGCGATATTTCTGCTCCGATTCAAACTTCATTCGGATGGCATATTATTCGTTTAATTGACAGAAAACCTAATGGTTCATATGCGGAAGTTAAAGATGAATTGAAAGGTAAAATTGAACGCTCACCTGAATACAAAACATTGCGTGCTGATTTTGTTGCTAAAGTAAAAACAAAATATCCTTTCACTGAAAATTTAGATGCTAAAAAAGAATTGCTTGGCAAATTAGATTCAAGTTTTGTAAAAAACAACTGGACAATGAATCAGGCAGCAGGCATGAACAAAACAATGTTCTCTATTGGCCCTCGTTCATTCACACAAGCTGATATGGCTTCTTACCTTGAAATAAATCAACGTGTTTCCCGCGATAAAAACATTGAAGAGAAATACGACAAATTATATCTGCAAGCATTAGAACAAACATTAATTGAGTATGACCTTTCAGAACGCAATATCGATTTCAAACGCTTATTGCAAGAATATCGCGATGGATTACCATTATTTGCAATGCTTGAGCGCAAAATTTGGAGCAAAGGTTCAACCGATTCAGTAGGGTTAAAAAACTACTACGAAGCTCATAAAAATGAATATATGTGGGAAGAGCGTATCGATGCAACTGTTTATACAGTTACAAACGCTAAAGCTGCAAAAGAAATTAGAAAATTGGCAGGAAAAAATGCGACTGATAAATCTATTTTAGAAAAATATAATGTTGACTCCATTGAAGTTGTTACCATTAAATCGGCATTATTTTTACCCAGTCAGGATAGCAACGTAGATAAATTGAATAAAGCAGTTGGTATTGGTGAAGATATTTTAAATGCAAACGGTTCAATAACTTTCGTAAAAATTAACAAAATAGTTGCACCAACTGCAAAAACACTTGATGAAGCCAGAGGTTATGTTATTTCTGCTTATCAAGATCAATTAGAAAAACAATGGATTGATGAATTACACCAAAAATATCCTGTTGTAATTAATCAGCAAGTTTTTAATTCAATGGTTCGATAAATAAATTGACAATATATAATGTATCCATAGCACTCTTATTATGTCTAGTGGTTCTTGGTTGTAACAAGCATAAGCCTGAAAAAAACGAAGAACCACTGGCAAGAGTGTACGACAAATACTTGTATGTTTCAGATGTTGAAGGACTCATCAACGAAAAAACCAGTCCGGAAGACAGCACCAGAATTGTAGATGATTATATCGAAAACTGGATTCGCCAAAATTTAATCTTACGCGTAGCAGAAGACAACCTGCAATCTGCTCTTGTAAATATTAACAAACAAGCCGAAGCCTATAAAGAATCGCTGGTTATTTATGCTTATGAGCGACAGTGGTTAGCAGAAAACTTAGACACCATTGTATCTGAGGACACTGCATTGCATTATTACGAGCTCAACAAAAAGGACTTCAACTTAAAGAGCGATATTTACCGTATGGTTTACGCCATTACACCGGTGTCGAACAAAACAGCAGATTCAATTTCTTATTGGTTTTCTAAGGGTATTGAAAAATATCGGTATCCAATTGAGCGTTATTGTGCCACACATTGTGAAAGCTTTTCGCTAAATGCCGAAGTTTGGCTTAATGAAGACGACCTATTTAAATTATTACCATACGACATGTATGCAGGTGGGAGATTCAGAACCAAAGGAACAGTTTCGTTTAGCGACACCACAAATAAGTATTATGCAAAAATTGAATCATTTCAAATTGCAGGCGAAACAGGTCCTTATACTTATTTCAGGGAAGGCATAAAAGATATTATTATTAATAAACGAAAAATGGCATTGTTGGATAATACCTATAAAGACATTTATTCGGAAGGACTAAAACGCAATAACGCAGAATTTTTAAATAAAGAAGAAGAATGAAAAAGATATTAATTACCGCATTAATTTTAATTGTAAGTGCTGTCGTGTTTGCGCAACCGGTAAATAACAAGCCGGTAGTAGATAAAATTGCGGGTCAAGTGGGAGATAAAATTATCTTGATGAGTGAAATTGAATCATTCTACTATGAAGAATTGCAAAAAGGAGATGTTCCGGAAGATTACCGTTGCCGAGTAATGCAGGAATTAGTAACACAAAAGTTAATGCTTATTCAAGCTGCAAAAGACAGTATAGTAGTAGGCGATGATGAAGTGGAGAATAACATTGACAACCGTATTAGATATTTTATTTCATTATTCGGATCACAAGAAAAAATGGAAGAATTTTATGGCAAATCGGTTCAGGAAATTAAAGAAGAATTTAGAGATGATGTGCGCAATTTGC
>JANMLV010000255.1:0-3181 GCA_031372705.1 Bacteroidota bacterium
AAAATTTCGACATAATGATTGCCGGCGGAAATATTATTTACAGCAAATCGTTTTACCGGGTCCCTGAAATAATCGCCATCAATTGCCACCGTAATATAATTTGAACCCTGCGATTTAATTTCAAAAGTTGAATTTCCGTAATACGGATTCACATTCGGATTAGTGGGAGGAAATGCCAAAACACTTTGCATTTGGATGAACACCACTAACATTGTTTTTAGTAAACCATTTTTCATATTGCCTCCTTTTTTTAATAGAGATTCCATTTTCGTGCCAAAGATGAAATGTGCACCCAACCATATTTATAAAATGCAATTGGAGCAGCAACTTTTTTGCATGCCAACAAATTCAGTTCCAGTCATCCATTGCAACTCCTCGCCTCGCTCTGCATAAATGCAGGAGCGGGCTGCGGGGTTTTCATTACTGCCCGGGCTAGGTGAAAAGCAGTCGATACTATCGCTTACAACTTCATGTATACTTAGCGATACCGTTTAAAGGATGAGGTGTAAATATTACCTGGGCTTAGCGAGCTTTTTTAATCTTAAATAGTTTAGAAGTTGCAAGTTTTTTAATGTTGCGACAATCCTCTGGTCTAATGAGATTAAATGAATAATATACTTAATGCAACTCATTCTATTTTTTAACTATCTTTACTCACAAATCTAAGTTATGAAAAACCAATATCTCATTGCAATCGCAAATCTATTTATTATTACCTTTTCTTTTAATCATCAAATTAATGCTCAAACCATTTTCAGTGGTGGGATTTATACCAATACAACTTGGTCAGCTGCTGAAAGTCCATTTATAATTACAGATGATGTGGTTGTCTTTCCCGGCAATTCACTCACTATTGAAGCGGGTGTAATTGTGAAATTTGATACGGATGCTGTACTAGAAATTAGAAATTCAAATTTATATTTACTTGGTACTACAGCAGATAGTATAACATTAACATCAAATGCGGCAGTTCCGGCAAGAGGTGATTGGCAGGGGATTTTACTTGTGGATACAAGTTACATTAATTTGCAATTTTGTAATATTTCTTTTGCTAATAAAGCAATAGATGTTTTTCTGGTAGAAGATAATATTGAAGGATATATAGTGACAGGCACCAACTCAACATTTACAAATAATACTTGGGGGATAGAAGGATCCGACCAAACATTTAAATTTGAAAACTGCATATTTGATAATAACTTATTAGCATTTGGATACATCTCAACTCCAAGTCCCGATGTATTACAAAATGTAATTTCCAATTGTGTATTTTCGAACAATGAAAATGGATTATCCGGAAATAACACAACTGTAAAAGATAGTCGTTTTTGCAATAACTTATACTGGGCTTGTTTTAGTGCAGATACAATAATTAATTGTCAATTTACTAATAATTCCGGTGAGGCGTTAAAAGGCGGCGTACAATATTGTTCGGATAACATATTTTATGCAAATAATATTGGTGTAGATATTGGTTTTGGGTACGCATACACAGGGCAAGTTTTTTCTAATAACTATATTTATAATAACACAATAGGAATTCGTTCCGGTTTTGAAACTTCACCCGATCTTTCAGGAAACAATATTTGTAATAATGAAACAAACATAGAAAAAACCGGCATCACTGCAGGTGCTATATTAAATGTCTGCTTTTGTGAAACTGATTCAACAATTATTGCTTCCCAAATTTATGATGGATATGATGATGTTTCAATAGGGTTATTATCCTTCATTCCCTATTCAATTTGTGACAGCAGCGTATTTGACACTTTAATAATTGAAGATTGCGATGAAATTATGTTGCCAATAAATGATGAACTGCACATAAATGACTTTGAATGTAAAGTATTTCCAAATCCGACTTCTGAAATACTCAATATAGAAATATTAGGTTTAACAACCAACGCCTCTGGAATGATTCTAACCATTTTGGGAGAAAAGCAAATGGATTTCACGGTTACCGGCAAAAGTCAGCTCAATATCTCGTCGTTGGCAGAAGGTATCTATGTCTTACAATTAATAGCTAATGGAAAAACAACAGCTATTAAATTTATAAAAACTAAATAATTTAATGTTTTTATTTTTCCACTCAGCTACAGAAATTTATTGGTTTTACTAGGCCCATACATTATCGTTAATGAAATTACTATTAGTTGCGGGTGCATTTAGCTCGTAAAGGTAAATTCATTTCAACGCCCAACGAGCTGATCTGATAATACCTATTTTCAGACATAATAATGAAATTGTGCCACGATTGGTTGAGGATCTATTCGGCTTAATATTTCTTGTTCCATTGACCCTTTTTAGATAAATCAAGAAATTCGTTATAATACCAACTTTCTTGACTGCTGACAAACTCCGTTCCGGTCATCCATTGCAACTCCTCGCCTCGCTCTGCATAAATGCAAGAGCGGGCTGCGGGGTTTTCATTACTGCCCGGGCTAGGTGAAAAGTAGTCGATAGTAACAAATGTTTCATAGTTTAGAATTATTACGACCTCAATTTGATTTGCCAAAATAATTAAGTTGTGTTAACTATCGACCTTGTTTATTTCAGGTCTATGTAATAACTTGCAATATAATTTAACTTAGTTGTAACCACAATAGGGCCGGTTACAAAAACTAATTAAAAATCCTGTATGACAAGATTAACTATAATGTTTACTATTTTGCTATTAAATGTAAATGTTGCATTTAGCCAATTCATGAAAACAGCAAATACATATAGTTTTGATTATAAAAGTAAAAATATTGAATCTATACCCGATACAGCATTTATGTATCCGAATACTAAATATTTTAACTTGGATGGGAACGAAAATTTAAAGTTAGATAGTAATTTTTTGATATTTAGTGAATTGGAAATGATATCTGTTTCATCCTGCATAGGAATAGATTCACTTTTTCCTTGGGACAGATTTTCAAAACTTGCGAATTTAGATTTAAGTTATTTAGAATATAAAAAAATACCAAACTCAGTTTATCGAATTCCAAATTTGACAGATTTATATATTGACGGCAACTACATAAAGACAATAAGCGATTCTATTTTTAATTTAAAAAATTTGGAATGGCTTAATCTAAGTGAGAATTACGGATTAAATGTGAGAGTGTAAAATAAACTGTGTCAAAATTCAAAAATTATTATGAATTTTGAAAACCAGTTTAAAAGATGGAAAAAC
>JANMLV010000305.1:0-4190 GCA_031372705.1 Bacteroidota bacterium
GTGCAACCTGAGGATGCAACTTTTGTGTACCATTTTTGTGTTGGGTTTCATAAGATGATTAGTCAGAAATTGGATTAATAAGCGCGTTTTTTGGTTCCCGCAAAGTGCGCAAAATGAATGCACGCGGAGGTCGCAAAATCGGTAGGATGTGTTTTTTATTTAGACCAAAAATTTGTACTACATCGTTTTGACTTTATGTTTTTTGTTTCACGCGGAGAGCGCGGATGGAACACACGCGGAGGGCGCGGAATCGGTGTGATGTGTTTTATTATTTGTTCAAAAACTACAGTACCAATGTAAAATTCCCTTGTTTAAAATACGTAACGTTATCGATGCCATTTCCGCTTACCACGTAAACGTAAGTTCCAATTTCTTGTAGTTCGCCTTCAAAATAACCATCCCAGCCTTCAGTTGTAGAATTGGTTTGGAAAACGATTTCTCCCCATCGGTTATAAACGGTGAATTCGTAATTGGTGAGTCCATAATTTAATGGAATAATTTCATCGTTATTGGTATCGCCGTTTGGAGAAAATGCGTTGGGCACTTCTAAAATGGAAATTTCTTCAATAATTACCGTATCACAAACTTTATCGGCGCAACCATATTCGTTGGTTACGGTTAAACAAACTTCGTAAACTCCGGCAGCGGGAAAAAAGTGGGTTGGATTCGGTTCGCCGGAAACAGTGCCATCACCAAATTCCCACAAATAAGTAGATTCACCTGAACTGGTCTCATTAAAATTTACCGGTGCAAAAACAGATGCATTGTCAGGAGCACTATCAAAACCTGCCTCCGGGTAATCATACACTTGTATGGTTGCAAAAACGGTATCGCTGATACCACAGCCGTCATCTACACTTGCAATTAGAGTTAGTTGATAGGTTCCGGGAGTATCGTAAGTATAAACAGGGTTTTCTAACGTGGAAGTTGTTCCATCTCCAAAATCCCAAGCATAAAAATCGGCATTTATACTGCCGTTATTTACAGTAACTTCTAAAGGAACGCAACCTTCAGTTGGATCAACCTCAAATGATGCGCTTGTAGCCGGCGGAGCAAGAGAAAATTTAAACACACCTAAATTGCAATTTGCGCTATTGTTGGTGTTGCTTACGACTCCTTCGGTTGTAGGAAAATCGTCGAAACTACCGCAACCAGCGCAAACAGCATGGTAAACAACGCCTTGTTTATCGAAGCGACTGGTACCTCCATCAACATGTTCATCGCTGGCCGGGCCGCCGAAAAAGGTTGCGTAAAATAAAGCACTCATATTTTCTTCAAAAACCCCCAAATAAAAATCATCACCATCGGTTGTGCTTTGGAATGCATCGGGTGTAGTTTCCATGCCATCAACGGAGCCGGTGCTGAAGTTAAAACTTTGATTTACGGCACCACCCCAACCACAAACAAATATATTTCCGCAATTATCAACTAAGAAAGCAGTAGGTGAAATATTAACCTGCGAACTGCCACTGCCAAATACACTTGAAAATTCAAAATCGCTTAAATCTGACTTTAATTTACTAATAAATTGAGTGCCGCCGGGGTTTGTATAAACATCGCCAATAACAGGAAAATCGCCTTGCGTTTGACCCATAATATAAATGAAATTGGAGGCATCAAAATCTACTAAATAACTTTGGTCGTAATCGGATGTTCCTATATACGTGCTTGCAGTCAGCTCGCTTGCATCACTGCTTACAATGGTTACAAATCCATCGGCCGTTCCGCCTGCATAAGCGGGGGAAATTACACCTGCTGTTGTGGAAAAATCTACGCTTGAAGTGCCTCCGCAAATCAGAAAATCGCCATCAAGCTGTGGTTTGATGCTATAAACGCCATCGTCGGCACTTCCTCCTATGTAGCTGCTCCAAACAAGATTGGTTAAGGCCGAATTAAATTGTGCAATAAACCCATCTTGAAGTCCGCCAAAACCAGGTTGAAATGCATCTGCACTCGTTGGCAAATTATTTGACCTGGTGCAAGATGCTATTAAGATGTTTTCATCTTCAGTTAAGTTTACTTCACCTCTCGCGTGATCGCCATAATTGTAACTGATAACACCTGTGTTGAGGGCCTCATTTTTAGAACCGCCAAAAAATGTAGAGCCAATTAAATCGCTGCCGTCCACATTAAACTTTGCAATATAGGCATCGCTTCCGGCGGTAAAATTGAGCACGTAATCCACTAATTCTGCTACTCCACCATTAAAGGTTAAATCATAGGCTCCTGCAGTAGTAGGAAAATTGCTGGAACCTGTTGCTCCATACACTATCAATTCGTTGCTGCTATTAACTATAATGCTATAGGGTAAATCTTCACCGCTTCCACCCAAGTAGGTAGAATATATAAGACTGGTGCCATCGGAAGTGAATTTCGAAATGGTAATATCGGCAACATAAACACCCGGAGCTGTGGCCCAATCGGTTTGAAATGCACCAAGTGTAATAGGATATCCGTCATCAAAAGCGATGCCGGCTCCATACAAATTACCAACTGCATCGAAAGTTGCAGAATAGCCCCAATTGTCGGTTTCTGAACCGGAATAGCTGGCAAATATCAAGGTAGGGGTTGGAGTAATTGTGAAAGTAAAATAAGTGTTTGCGTCTAAACTACCTGTATGATCTGCGTAAGCATTACTACCAGCGACAGCACCAGTAGGTTGATTTACAAAAGAAAAACGACCAGCTCCTGTCGAACTTAACGCTGAGTCTGAATTTAATGCTCTAAAAGAATTAAAAGTTAACCCAGTTACTGTTGGTGGAGGAGTTGGATCTGTAAGCCCATTAGTTGAACTTGCAGGAATACTTGCAAAATCATAAGTTGCTGTAAAGGCTTGTCCGAAAGATAAAGAAACTAATAAAATAAAAGATAAGGTGTAAAATTTTTTCATAACAGTTTTTTAAGTTAGTTCTGCAAAGATAGGTAAAAATCCACTTTTGAAGAAAAATTCAATGTAAAAAAACCATTAATAAAAAATTAAAAAATCAGATAACTACTTAACAATAAGTTTCCTAGTTGCAGTGGCATCACCTTCGTTTATCTTAATGATATAAACACCAGGCGATAGATTAGAAATGTTTAATTCCTTTGAACTAATTGTGGTTTGAAGTGCTTTCTTACCTAATACATCAAAAATAATAATTTCTTTATCTAAATCATTTTTTGAAATGATGTATACCTTGCCATTACTTACGGGATTAG
Source organism: Bacteroidota bacterium (assembly GCA_031372705.1). Classification (GTDB taxonomy): domain Bacteria; phylum Bacteroidota; class Bacteroidia; order Chitinophagales; family BACL12; genus UBA7236. Next base: position 3,202 of record JANMLV010000305.1, read on the forward strand.
GGTACAAACTTAAACCCTCAATAATCGTCGATTCTTGAAGTTTGGATTGCTGTTTAACTTCTTGAGCTGAGAGGCTTAAAGTGAAGAAAAAACCCAAGAAGATTGTAATATAAAAGTAATTTTTAGCCATCATTTCGATTTGGAATAGTAAAGATATAAAAAAACATTTCAAATTGTATACGAAAATAAATAAAATTGTGCTAAAGTTAATTTTTTATAAGAAAATTAACAAAAATTGCTTTTGTCAGCAAAATAAATAAATGCAAATTGTGGTTTTAAATTTTCTGATTTCTGCGGTTATGCACTAAAAGAAATTGTGCTAACACTTGTTTGAATTTGTTATATTTGTGTTATCTATTTTACAGAGAAGTATTACCAAATAGTTAATTTTTTATGCTTTGATTAACACTATCTATGGTTTTGCTATATATTTACTTCATAAAAACGCAGAAGCAGTTTACTTTTACTATGAAAAAACGAAATACAAAGATTTTATTAGTTGATGATGAACCGGATATTTTAGAAATTGTTGGATACAACCTTACCCAAGAAGGGTATCAAATTATCACGGCGTCAAACGGAAAAGAAGCTGTTTTGAAAGCTAAAAAGGAAGTGCCAGATCTTATTATTATGGATGTAATGATGCCAGAAATGGACGGAATGGAAGCTTGTGAAATGATTAGAAATATTCCTGAATTAAGCCATGTAATTATTGCTTTTTTAACAGCCAGAAGTGAAGATTATTCCCAAGTTGCGGGTTTTGATGCTGGCGCTGATGATTATATTACTAAGCCTATAAAACCAAAATTATTGGTTAGTAAGGTAAAAGCTTTATTACGACGCTTGAAAGAACAAGAAAAAAGCAGCGAAACCCTAAATGTGGGTGGAATCGAAATTAACCGAGAAGAATACAAAATCATTAAAGACGATGTAGTAATCGCATTGCCTCGGAAAGAATTTGAACTGTTTTATTTATTGGCTTCAAAACC
>JANMLV010000275.1:0-5034 GCA_031372705.1 Bacteroidota bacterium
CGCACAGCATAGTGGATATTACCATTCAAATAAACAGGTGAAAATTTATGCGGGTTATGTATATATTAAACCGGCATCGATGGTAAATGGTGTTGTAGATAATCAGGGTAGATTTTTTGTGAAATCGGTGCAAGCATTGGCTGCTTATCAGCCTGATTATTAGGAACAATATTATCCAACCTATCCTCAATACAATCAACCGCAAACGCCGGTTTGTAATATGCCGGTAGGTATGAATGCAACAAGTTTTAATTTATTAATTCAAACTATTCACAATCAGTGGTTCGATGATACCAAATTGAATGTTGCCAAACAAGCTGTTCAAACCAATTGGTTTACATCGGCACAGGTAGCAACCATGATGCGGGAATTTAGTTTCGAGGAATCTAAATTGGCATTAGCTAAAATGGCGTATGCACGAGTGATTGATCAGCCGAATTATTTTGTGGTATACGATGAATTTTGGTTCAGCAGCAGTGTAGATGAATTAATTGCATATATACATTGAGTTACGTTTGAGTATGAAAGCGGGTCCATCAATTTTTGGTGGGCCTTTTTTGTTTGTGAAAAATTGTAACTTTAGGGTATGAAAAACTTGTTTATCGCCTTGTTCATGTGTGCCTCGACACCCATATTTGCTGCAACTTATTATGTTTCACCTGCGGGTAATAACGCTAATTCGGGCACATCAACCGGTGCTCCGTGGAAGACAATTACGTTTGCATTAAATATGGCTAACGATGGTGATATTGTGAATGTTATGGCAGGCACCTACACCGGCAAAATTACTTGGAACGACGGCGGTAGCGGAGGCAATTATATTACATTGCAAAATTATAATGATGAGGTAGTGATTTTAGATGGCAGCACAATTGGAAACAATCAGGCATTAATGTACATCGAAAATAAAGATTATATCAAAATTGACGGATTAAAATTCACTAATCACAATGGCGCTTACCAACCGATAATTAATTTATACGGAAATAACAATCATATTGAAATTAGTAATTGCGAATTTTATAATACCGATTGCAACGAAAGTTATGCCATATTATGTGAGGGTAGGGGCGATGATATTAAAATTCTCAACAATAACATGCATGATTTAATTGGCGATAATGCAGTTGGTGTTTTGTTTGTCGGCTCAAATGTTACAATTCCATTTACTAATGTATTAATTAGCGGTAATATTTTAAGCAATTTAGATCCTGCTCCAAGCGAAGGTATAGCAGTAAATGGCAATGTTGATGGTTTCGAAATTAGCAATAATATTTTAAATGATATTAATAATATCGGTATTGTAATGATTGGTGGTGAAGATTGGGTAAATACCAATGATGCCGTGAATTTTGCACGTAACGGTATCTGCAAAAGTAACAGTGTAACTGCTGCAAAATCCATTTATGGCGGCGGTTTCGCAGCGGGTGTGTATGTTGATGGCGGCAAAGATATAATTGTTCAAAATAATATTATAACAGGCAGCGATGTCGGATTGGAAATTGGTTGCGAAAATGCGGGATTTATTGCTGAAAATATAACGGTGAGAAATAATATCATCTACAAAAATGAAAAGGCCGGATTAGGTTTTGGCGGATACGATTTTCCGGCAACGGGACAAGTGCAAAATTGTGTGTTTACCGGAAATACTGTTTTTGATAATGATATTTTAAATACGGGATTCGGACAATTGTGGATTCAATATGCATTGAATTGTGTGGTTGAAAATAATATTTTTTATACATCAACCAATGCTTGGATGGTGAACGCTGAAACTATAAATGCTACTTATAATAATACATTAGATTATAATACTTACTACTATCCCGCAGAGCTAAACAATGCCAAATTCTTTTTTGATTTTGATTATATTGTTGGATACGAAACTTATAAAATGGCAACGGGAGAAGACGCGCATTCAATCACGTCGAACCCTGTTTTTATTGATGTTGCAGCTGTTACACCTGATTTTCATTTGCAAAACGGTTCACCATGTATTAATGCGGGAAATCCTGTTTATGATGATGCCGGTGTTGATGCTACCGATGTAGATATGGATGGAACAAGTCGAATAAATGGAAGTGGTATTGATATGGGTGCAGATGAATTTATTACTTTGCCACTTACCTGGTTGGTTAGCAGCACGAATGTAACTTGTTATGCAGCATGTAATGGCATTTTGTCATTTAACGGTTTAAATGGTTGTGCTCCTTATACGTTAGAATATAAAAATCCGGGTGGAGGCGCGTGGCTACCTTATATATTGCCGATTGAAGGTGTTTGTGCAGGCACTTATAAAATTAGAATTACAGATGCTTGTGCGGCAGTAGTTATGGGAAATACTGTAATTGCGCAGGATGCATTGTTAAATATTGTGGTGACAAGCATAACAAATGAATCGGTTGCGGGCGCTGCAAATGGTAAGATCACAGTAAATGGAAGCGGTGGCTTCGGTTCTAAATTATATTCCAAGAATGGTGGTGTTACTTGGCAATCGTCAAAAAAGTTTAACGGATTAAGTGCAGGAACTTATACCATTACTGTAAAAGATGCGCATGATTGCATGGATGCAGTTGAGGCAATTGTTGGAATTGGTTTAAAGGTGGCATCGTTGGAAAGTTTTCAACTCGCGCCCAATCCTGCCGGAGATTTTATAATTATGAGTGCAGATGAAATGCTAATTGGCAACAATTTATACATTTATAATACAATTGGACAATGTGTTGCAACGCAGTTGTTGTTAGAAGCAACAAATCAGGTTGATATTGCTGATTTATTGCCGGGAACATACTTTGCGGTTGTAAAAGGTTGTCCTGTTCAACAGTTTGTAAAGCAATAAGCGCATAGGAATACATAATAATTCCTAATTTTGACCGTTATCACTAAAATTGAAGACTTGAACAAGGGAAAATTCTATATATCATTTATTCTAAGCATATCACTGTTTTTTGTTGCTGCTACAGCCGTTTTTGGCAACGAGCCAACAGGATTAATGGTTGATAGTTCAACAGCAACTGCCAACGGCAGCGATGTTTTTTATGCAGAGCCCTATGAAGATGCAATAGGTAATTTAAATGATTCGAAAGTAATTATTGGAGAGGAAAAGAAGGACAGCACCGAAGTGGAGCCTAAATTAGAGCCACTTGTTTTGGGTGGAAGTGCAGCGGTTTTAGTTGGTGTTGGTGCAGCGGTTGCAGCCCCGTTTGTGGCTCCAATTTTGTTTTTAGGTGCTGCAGTGTTATTTGCATTAGGTGCATTTTTGACTGCGAAAGGATGGAAAAAAATTAAAGCAGAACCTAAAAAATTCAAAGGCGAAAAAATAGCAATTACTAATTATATTATTATTGGATTAGTAGGAGTTGCTGCTTCGTTTTATTTGTTGTATTGGATATTTGCGATTTAAAAACTGTGTGGTGTGCTTGTTTCACGCAATTCCGATTTGCATCGGAACGCAAAAGAACCGACGCAGAGGGCGCAAAATCAGTAGTTTGGATTTTTTGGCACGTCGTATGGATTTTGTGAGCTTTGTGTGGGTTTGTTTTGTGTTCTTTGCGTGAAACAAACACATCATACTTCTTTCCAAATTACGTTCAAAATAATATGTTCAATTAAGTATTATTATTTATAATTCTGTCAATTCACTTCTTAAGTTTATTTCAATCTTCAAATCAAAATTTAAAGTAAATTCCCGCCTGAACTCCTGCGCTATTATATTTTTCAGTTATTTGTAAATCGTTCACAAGTGAACCTAAATTCCATCTAAACATTCCCGAAATTCCTAAACCAATATTTTCATTCACCATGTAATGAACAGATGGCTTTGCAATCCAATTAAATGAGGTGTTTCGGAAATAGGTTTTATCGATTGCAGATGTGTTTGATAAGTCGGCTGTAGGATGTGTTATTACTGAGTTAGTAAGTATCGCAAATGCAGGCCCTGTTTGAATGCCGAGCGACCATTTACCTGTTGTATAACGATACCCGATTAACAACGGAATTTCAACATAACTTAATTTATTTATTCCGGAATATCCATTTACAATAGTATCAATATTTATCACAGCAAATGAATCGATTACTATTCCAAATGTATCATAGTTATAATTGTAAGTAGTATCTGATGAGTAAGATTCAAAATCATAATTAACATCACTTGCGTAAGCATAAATATTTGCACCTGTTGCCAATGAAAAGTTTTTGAATTGCATTCCGCCAGCAAATGAAACATCCAAAGTAGGACGAATTATTTCGTTTGCATTTCTATAGGTAATCCAATCGGTTAACGTTGGTGTTGTTGATGATAATTCTTTGCTAATTAAATCTACACCAAAACTTGTTTCTGCAAACCAATCTAATGATATAGAACCACCTGTTTTGGGATTACCGATTTGTGCTAACGCCAATTCAATAGAATCTTGCTTTGATTTAGTAGCAGCTATTGATTCAAATGCTGTCTTCTCGTCATTTACATCCGCTTCTAACGAATTTGTATCAGTTTGCGTATTAGCAGTTACATTGCTATTATCAATAGTATCATTAGGCTCTTTTCTGTGAGCCGATTCTGTATCCGTAGGAGATGGAAAAATTTCGGTTGTTGGTGGATTTTTATCATCATTTAATTTGTTTGACAGATTGGCATCAGCATTACCCGACTGATCGGGTTTTTGTTTATTATCAGCAGTTGCACTTGTATTTTTTTTCGACTCCGATTCTTTTTTCCGATTTTTTTCAGCGGCAACTTGTTTTGCCTTCGACTTAATTTCTTTTAATTTTTCTTTACTGCGCGTTTCTTTAGTTTGGTTAATTTTATTTGTATTTGGTTGATTATCAGTCAGTTCAGTGATTTTTTCTTGGCTTCCAACCTCATTTGCTGAAATATTTTGATTTTTTTGGGAACTTTTTAGTAATTCTTCATGTTTTACGGGTTCATTAGCAGATTTTCCAACTCCTTCATCCTGCTGTTTCGCTCCATTTTGTGCGATTTCATTTCCACTTTCATTATTAGTGTTCCATGGTTTTATTAATAGCAATGCA
>JANMLV010000278.1:0-48597 GCA_031372705.1 Bacteroidota bacterium
TGTATCACCGTAACTCCAAAATCCATTTTGATAACTGCGCTGCGCAGCAAATGTGCCATCACCTTTACCAAGTAATATTAATCCCGTTGATGCATCATGTCGCATAATAAGGATGTCGGTTTGGTAATAATTTCCATGGCAAATTATATCCATAATTCCATCACCATTTACATCGTGAGGCAACATACCCATGATAACAGATAGTTGCGCTTCATTTGGCAACGGTTTTACAGTGAACTTGTTATTGCCTTCATTAATAAGGGCAACGCTTCTAAATTCATAAGCGTATTTATGTATTGCGCTATTTAAGGCATCGCCAAATATATCTTGTACGGTTGCATTCCCATACCAATCCCATGTCGGAATTTTTTTGCGATAACCCGGAATCTGCTCCAACAAGCGCTCACGTAATTGAATCGGATATAATTTATCGTGCTGATAATAACTCAATACTAAATTCTGTGTGCCGGAATTATCAAAGTCCGACAAAAATGCTTCCATGGGTAAATTAATTCCCGATTGCTCCGAAATTGTATTTAAATACCTGCGGTTAGTTCCGAAATTGCCTGCAACATAATCCATGTCACTATCATTATCTAAATCTACACCAATAATACTCTGCCACCAACCGGCAGTTTCAGGAATTTGCATCGATTTAGTAATGTTTTTAAAATGCCCGTTTTCATTTTTGAAAAATGTAATCGGCATCCAATCACCACATAAAATTAAATCTTGCTGATTGTCATTATCAAAATCTGTCCACAATGCCGATGTTACCATGCCAAAGTTTGTTAACTCAGGCGCTACTTGATTGGTTATATCTATAAATTTGCCATTGTCGTTTCGCAGAATATAACTTGAAACAGAGCGTAAATATTGCCCCGGATATTGTCTGCCACCTACAAATAAATCTTGGTCGCCATCATTGTCGTAATTAAAACCTACTACACAGGATTTGGAATTGGCAATAGCAGGAATTGCATTATTATGTTCCGAGAAATTTCCTTTGCCATCGTTTAAATATAATCTGTCGTAATATGTTGCTGCATTTGCCGGCGCTTCATTACCTCCTGATGCAATATATAAATCATTATCGCCATCGCTATCGGCATCAAAAAATAAAGCACCGCCATCTTCACTCAAGGTTTTTGCATTTATCGGCAATTGTGCCGGCGCTAATTTGAATTGTTGAGGTGCAAATTGCAGATATATTTTACCCGGAACCTGAAATGTGCCGCCAAAATAAATATCGTCCAACTTGTTGCCATCTATGTCGCCAATTGCTATGCATGGCCCCGATATGCTCATCCGATGTGGCAATAAAAATTCCCTCCTAAAATCATCGTAGTCGTTTTCTATATGCTTAAAATCAATTCCTGCACTTAAGGTAATATTATTAAACACCGGTTCTTTGGCTTTATGTTTTTTAATTTTATTTAATTGTGCATTTGCATGATTAACAATAATTGTTTGATTTGATTTTACCTTGGTAATAATTTCTTGTTTCCCATCAGGCCATTCTATAGCCACACTGTCAACAAGCTTGTTTTTACCCAGCCCGAAATGTAATATATTATCACCCGTTGAAATATAACCGCGAACATTGGTATGTTGAATATATTGGAATAAGTCATTGTAATATATCCAAACTTTTGTACCTAATCCGAACAGGTTTTTACTGTAGCCTTTCAGTTCTATTTTCAAATAATTTTGATCTAATTGTTCATTGTTATTGTTGCGATAAAGAAATGGATTGTCGTTGGCATTGGAACATACAATATCTAAATCACCATCTAAATCAAAATCAGCACATGCTGAACCGTAAGAAACGGAAGGATAATAAATGCCCCAATCATCGCGTTTGTCGGAAAATGTTAAATCACCATTGTTTTTATAAATATAATTGGGATGATTTAATACATTGCGCGGCAACTTGCTGATTAATTCGTAATATACAGTGCTATCACTTATTCTACATGCTCTGCGCAGTTTTGTATAGGTTTCGGTTTCATCAATATTAAAATCTTGGAGGTAGCCGGTAGAAACAAATAAATCTTTATAACCATCGTTATCAAAGTCGCTGAAAAATGTACTCCACGCCCAATCAGTAACGCCAACTCCCGCCGTGCGTGATGCTTCTGAAAATGTTCCGTTACCGTTATTTAATTTAAGTGAATTGCCATGTTTTTGATAACCATAACCTGAATTAATTAGTGTGCGTAATACTTCAATTTGACTTGATATTTGAAAAGTTTTGTAGGTGTAATTGTCGGCCATTTCAATATCTGCATTTATAATATCTAACATGCCATCATTATTAAAGTCAGCAATGTCGGTTCCCATAGAACTAACATCATGTCTATTAATTGCTGTTAGTGATACATCTTCAAATGTGCCGTCACCATTGTTGAGATATAAAAAGTCATACATCCCAAAATCATTCGCTACATAAATATCAATAAATCCATCATCGTTCACATCTCCAACGGTGCACGACAACCCAAATCCTTGATTATTAATGCCGGCTTCAAGATGCACATCCGTAAAAGTGCCGTTGCCATTATTCCGATAAAGTTTGTCGCTTAAATTTTCATTACGCTCAATTTTTTGAAAATAATTTGATTTGAATTTATTGATAAAATCCATTGGATGAGTTACCAGATACATGTCCAAGTCACCATCATTGTCATAATCAAAAAAATTAGCCGTAGAGCAAGTTGTAGGGTCATCTAAACCATATTGTTTACCTAATTCAGTAAAGGTGAGATTGCCATTATTAATATATAATTTATTTCGCCGTTTTTCCGGGTCCTCGTTCCGCGAATTACATATATAAATATCTAGCCAACCATCACCATTCACATCGGCAACTGTTGAACCTGAAGTCCATTCATAATCCATTTTTAGTATTCCGCTCTTTGCGGTAATATCCTCAAATTGTAAATTTCCTTTATTGATAAATAATTTGTGAGGCACCATTACACCTGTGAAGAAAATATCCGGTAATTTATCATTGTTAAAATCGCCAATATTTACGCTCCCGCCATTGTAAACAAAAACATATCTCCAATAGTTATGCTCATAAGTGTCGGGAATCATATTCATGAAATTCAGCCCGGTTGATTTAGCAGTGAGTATGTCAAACTGCTTACCCGAATTACCATCTACACCAATAATCCTCGTTTCATCCAAAACTACAGAGTTGCGCAGCGTAGTATCCTCATCCTGAAAAAATTGGCAACCGCACAGCGAGATTACCAAAATGAGGTAAGTGATGAAATGAGTGTACTTAGGGTTCATTTGCTAAAGATATTAATATTGATGATATCAGTCGGCTAAGCATGAAGAAGAGGGATTCAAAATTAGCTTTCTATAAAAGTGCTAAAAATATGCATTTCTGTGACATGGATAATTAGCCTAATTTGTTGTTTTAACATTCATTTTCTGTGACTTCCTAATTCTAATGATAAAACGCACACTAATTTTTTTATTTTCGTTGGATAAAGTATTCAATATGAGAAAGATAGGACTCCTTTTTGCCGGTTTAATTTTCGCTTTTACAGCCTATAATCAAGCGCCTGCGGAGGTTTTAGACACCGCCGCAGTGGTTCAAGAACCTATTAACGAACGTGTGCAAGGCATTCAAAAGCGCAAGCAACTTGAGTCTTCATCACTTGTCAAAAATGTTAATTTCACTAATATTGGGCCCACCATTATGAGTGGTCGTGTGACAGACTTAGATGTGAATCCAAAGGACCCTACCAAATTCTATGTAGCCTATGCCAGTGGCGGACTTTGGTATACAGACAACAACGGACAGTCGTTTCGACCGATTTTTGATAATGAAGATGTAATCACAATTGGTGACATAGCAGTAGATTGGACCAATAATATTATATGGGTTGGAACAGGAGAGGTTAACAGTTCACGATCCAGTTATGCCGGTATTGGTGTTTATAAATCGGAAGATATGGGTAAAACCTGGATTTACTGCGGCTTGCCCGAATCGCAACATATTGGCAGAATTGTAATCAATCCTCGCAATCCCGAAAATGTATATGTGGCAGTTTTAGGCCATTTATATTCGGCTAATGAAGAGCGCGGTGTGTATAAAACAATAGATGGCGGCAAAACTTGGAAGAAAACATTGTATATAGATGAAAATACAGGAGCTGTTGATTTAATAATGGATCCGAATGTGCCTGATTTTTTATATGCTACAACTTGGAATCGTCAGCGACGTGCATGGAATTTTGTGGAAGGTGGCAGCGGTTCAGGCATTTATAAATCGGTAGACCAGGGCGAAACATGGCAATTGTTGAGTACCTCCGCATCAGGATTTCCTACCGGAAGCACTGTTGGCAGAATTGGTATTACTGTTGCACCATTGCATAATAATATTGTTTATGCCGTAGTTGATAATCAAGCAGCAAAAGAGCAAAATCCGGCAGAAAGAAATAGAGATAATGATACTTCAGATTTCAATTTAGATAGCTTGAAAATTATTACTGCGGCTCAATTCGCTTTGCTCGATGACGCCGGTCTTGCAAAATTTTTAAGTGATAATAAATTTCCTGCAGAATATAATGCCGCATCCATTAAAGCAAAAGTAGCAAGTGGCGAATATGCTCCGAGTGTTTTAACCGATTATTTAAATGATGGCGGTTACGTGTTTAATTTACCAATTAAAGGTTGCGAAGTTTATCGCAGCGACGATGGCGGAACCAGCTGGTATAAAACACATGATGGATATTTGGACGGTGCATTTTTTACTTATGGATATTATTTCGCGACAATTAAAGTAAGTGCAAAAAATGATAATAAAATATTAGTTTCTGCATTTAATGCATTGTTGAGTGAAGACGGTGGAAAAACATTTAAAAATATAGATGGCGATAACGTGCATCCCGATCATCACGCAGCTTATATTAATCCTACAAACGATAAACATATTATTGTTGGAAATGATGGCGGTGTAAATATTACGTACGATAATGGTTCAAATTGGTTTTTAGCTAATAATCCGCCACTCGGACAATTTTATTCGGTAGCAGTAGATGAGGCTACACCATATAATGTTTATGGAGGTTTGCAAGATAACGGCGTATGGTTTGGCCCTTCAGATTATGAGCAAAGTAATTATTGGCATTCCGGCGGGCAATATCAATACAAGCCTTTATATGGTGGCGATGGTATGCAGGTTCAAGTTGATACACGCAATAATGAAACCGTGTATACCGGTTATCAATTTGGATATTATGCAAGGCTGAATAATGTTTCAGGTCGCGAAGAATTAGGTATCAGACCAACACATAAATTCGGACAATTGCCATTGCGCTATAATTGGCAAACTCCAATTTTATTAAGTAAACACAATCAAGACATTTTATATTATGGTTCCAATAAATTTCATCGTTCATTAAATAAGGGTGAAAATATGGAAACATTAAGTAATGATTTAACTAATGGAAAAGTAAAAGGTGATGTTCCATACGGCACCATTTCAACAATTGCCGAATCACCAACACGATTTGGATTATTATATTGTGGTACCGACGATGGTAATATTTGGGTGAGCAGAGATGGTGGTTACGAGTGGAATAAGATAAATGTATTTATTAAAAAAGAATTACCTCCCGTTAAAAGTAAAACGCCGCCACCGGTATTTAATGCAATTCCTGATGGTTTATGGGTTAGTCGCGTAACCGCAAGTAAATTTAATGAAGGAACTGTTTATGCATCGCTTAATGGATATCGTTACGATAATTTCTTACCGTATTTATTTGTAAGTACCGATTATGGTGCAACATGGTCGCAAATTGGCAACGATTTACCACATGAACCAATTAATGTGGTAAAAGAAGATGTTAAAAATGCGAATATTATTTATGTTGGAACCGATAATGGATTGTATGTTTCAATTAATGGCGGTAAAAATTTCATGGCATTTAATGGTGGTTTGCCGCGCGTGGCAGTTCATGATATTGCCATTCAAGAACGTGAAAATGAAATGGTTATTGCTACACATGGCAGAAGCTTATACAAAACCGGATTGACTGAAATTCAGCAATTAGATTTCATCAACAATAAAGACATACATGTTTTTGCATCTGAAAAAATTAGGTATGATGAAAATGCAGGTAAAAAATACAGCTCATTTGATAAGGCAAACGAACCTGCCCATCTTTTTGCATATTATGTGAAAAATGCAGGTTCAACAACAATTACAATTGCTACAATAGATGGAACTATCATAAATGAATTTACCGATAACAGCGAAGCCGGTATTAATTATTTATCGTACGATTTAACAATTGATGCTAAATACAAAGCAGCTTATGAAGAGTATCTCAACAGTTTACCCGTTGACGGTTACCGCGAAGTGGCAAATGTTAAACTGGCTGATAACAAAAAGTATTATTTATTGCCGGGTAAGTTTATCATGAAGTTTACCACCGAAAGCTTGGTTAATGTGCAAGAAAATTTTGAGATAGTAGATGTTAAATAACCTTCTCACAACAAGATAACTGTTTAAGTTTTATTGACATCATCAATTATTTAGTATTAGGCCGATATGTTTTAACATGATATTCCTTAACAAAGATATTTGAGCTATAGCTATTCATAGCTAATACTTAATGAAACGTTTAGAATAAATGTTAGCATTGGTATCGTATATCTTTATAACATAAATACCGGAATCATAATGTAAAAGGGGTAGAATAGTTACTTTTTTGTCAGGCATAATTCGCTCGATCAATTCCCCTGTCAAATTATATATTTCTAAAATGCAAATTTCATCGGTTGAAATTTGAATAGTAATATCGGTTGCAGTTAAAGTGGGATATACTTGAATAAAGTTTTGCAGGTCAACAATTTCCACTCCATCATCAATCACCCCATCACAATTATCATCCAATCCATTTAACACTTCATTAGCGCCGGGGTAAATACTATCATTAGTATCATCGCAATCGCCACCAATTAACACATATCCGGGTTCAATTGTGCAATTGTAGCTATAATTTTCACTGTCGCCAAAAGTATCTTCATCTGCATCAGGGTAAACTAGCAATTGGTCACATGTTTTATCCAGCTTAAATAACCACACATCGGGATATTCCGTATCACCATAATGGTTGGCAACATCGCCATCGGTTGAGCGACAAACGCCTAACACAGCAAAGCCATTGCCGTATGGGTTGATGCTTTGAAAATTTTCTCCCGCAAACCCACCATAACAATTTGACCATTTTATTATACCTGCTGTATCCATTTCAACTATCCATATATCGTTGGGCGTTGCAGAATAATGGTTACCGATTATATCCCCATCATTAGGGGAAGCAGTAAATCCACCGACAATAAATGCTGATGCACTCGTAGGCAGAATTTTTATTCCTTCATCACCGCGTGACCCTCCATAACATTTTGACCACAATAATGCACCTGTCCCATTAATTTTGCCGACCCACATATCTTGCCAAACATCGGAATGATTACCGGAAATATCACCATCGTTAGAATAGGTGTAACCGGTAAAATAATAGGTGTTTTCCCCAATTTCTGCAATGGAGTGAATTTGATCATAATCTGTACCTCCGTATTTATTTTCCCACAACTGTTCACCTGAAACGGATAATTCGGTGATGTATCCTTCTTGTTCTAGGCCAGCTATAAATTGATAACCGGCTATAAGGTAGTTACCATTGCTATTTTGAATTATTGAAAAGCTCTCTTCATCATAAACGGAGCCAAGAATTTTTAGGAATATCAAATCTCCGTCTTGAGATATTTTACCAAAAACGATATCAGCATATTCACTTGGTCCATAATGTGTGCCAATCATTCCATCATCAGATGTGCTTGGTCCGGTGAAAATTATTTCGTTATCACTATTTATACTAATATCTACTAAAGCATCATCATAGGACCCTCCAATTGATAATTCCCACTCAAGTATCCCTTCTGAATTAATTTTTATAACCCACATGTCTGAAAACCCGTAACTTATTGAAATATCACCGCTGTCTGAAGTTGTATACCCTGCAATCACAAAACCACCATCAATAGTTTGCACAATATCACCAGGTAAATCAGAAGATTCACCACCATAAGTATAATCCCAAATCACCACCCCGTTTTCATCAATTTTGTATACCCAAAAATCTGTTTGCTCGGGGTCACTACTAACATCAAAATCATTAGAATTAGTTTGCGCTGCTACAACAATTGATGAGTCCTCCAATACAACAAACCCGGCTGGCCAGTCATATTCGCTTCCCCCGTAATTTTTTTCGAACGCAAGGGCGTATGGTTGGGCCGCAGCAGTTGCACAAGTAACTAATACAAGAACGGATTGTAAAACTATTTTAGAAATATTTAACGGGAATTGCATTATTAGGTTAAAAGTAACGAATTTTACTGTATAAAATAGTGGACTATACAAATTGTGCTTTTTTGGGCGAATTATCAATTTTCTAGTATAGCATTCCTGAAGTTCAGCAATAATTTTAATTAAAAGCGCGATTTGCAAAAAAAAATAATACGCCGAAATCGCTCATATTAGAGGCATTTCGGTTATTAGAGGCATCAAATTGCACCTTTTGCCGACCTTTTTTGGGTTATTTAAGCAAAATACTTGATTTTTTTGGCTTTTTCAGGAAAACTACCGATATTTGCACTCTCATTTTAAAGAACATGGCAAGAGTTTGTGATTTAACCGGCAAAAAAACGATAAGTGGAAACAATGTTTCTCACTCTAATCGTAAGACACGCCGCAAGTTTTACCCGAATTTGCAGGTAAAACGTTTTTATCTTCCTGAGGAAGATCGTTGGGTAACTTTGAAGGTAGCAACCACTACGTTGAAAACAATCAACAAAAAAGGGTTAACTGCTTATCTTAAAGAATTACGTAGCGCTGGTTTAACGATTAAAATTTAAATAATAGCACAATGGCAAAGAAAAGTAAAGGCAACCGGATCCAGGTAATCCTGGAATGCACCGAGCAGAAAAATACCGATATTCCGGGAATCAGCCGATATATCACGACAAAAAGCCGTCGTAATACTCCGGATAGAATCGAAATGAAGAAGTATAATCCGAACATGAAAAAAGTTACGGTTCACAAAGAAATTAAATAACCCTTAAGCAATAAACAATGGGAAAAATATCGAAAAACGCCCGTGTATCGGGTGGTGGTAAAGCGAAAGTTGCCGGAGCAGGTAAAGAAATGGTAAAAGTAATTGTTACCGAAAAATCTGCTAAAACCGGTGCGTATATCTTTAAAGAACGTATCGTTCACAAAGATAAAGTGCAAGATATCTTAAAAGGTAACGCTTGATTGAACCAAAAATAATTCGAAAAGCTTCTATACACGTAGAGGCTTTTTTTATGCCTGTTATATTAAGGCATTTTATGGTGAAAGCATTGTCGCTACAATAAGCTAACTTTGACAAGCAAACACGCAACCCAAACAAAGAAGCAGTAAAATGGGATTATTCGACATATTTAAGCGAGAGCAAAAAGAAGACCTGAATAAAGGGCTCGAAAAAACCAAACAAAGTATTTTTTCGAGAATAACAAAAGCCATTGCCGGTAAAAGTACCGTTGATGATGACTTTTTGGACGAACTGGAAAATATTTTAATTTCAAGTGATGTTGGCGTTGATACAACAGTTAAAATTATTGAGCGATTAAGCAAACGCGTTTCTAGAGATAAGTATTTTGGTTCTGAAGAATTGAATACAATTTTGAAAGAAGAAATTGTTGCCCTTTTATCAGAAAACAACACACCCGATTACACTGAGTATATCGTTCCCATAAATACGAAACCATATATTATGTTAATTGTAGGCGTAAATGGTGTCGGAAAAACTACTACAATTGGAAAGTTGGCATACCAATTTAAACAGTCCGGTAAAAAAGTATTACTCGGCGCTGCCGATACATTTAGAGCCGCTGCCGTAGACCAACTCGTAATTTGGTCGGAACGCGTTGATGTGCCCATAATTAAACAACAAATGGGCGCCGATCCTGCAGCAGTTGCTTTCGATACTGTAAATGCTGCAAAAGCATATGATGCTGATGTGGTGTTAATAGACACTGCGGGACGATTACACAATAAAGTAAATTTAATGAATGAATTATCGAAAATAAAACGCGTTATTCAAAAAGTTTATCCTGATGCACCGCATGATGTGTTGCTGGTACTCGATGCATCTACAGGACAAAATGCATTTGAACAAGCAAAGCAATTTACCGCTGCTACCGATGTTACAGCATTGGCATTAACCAAGTTAGACGGCACTGCAAAAGGCGGTGTAGTTATAGGAATTGCCGATCAATTTAAAATTCCGGTTAAATATATCGGTGTAGGAGAAAAAATGCATCAATTACAAGTGTTTAACAAAAAGGAATTTGTTGACGCGCTATTCAATTAATAATTTATTATTACAAATTGAAAACAAGAACTTTAAAGAAAGATAAGGTTAATATTGTAACACTCGGCTGTAGTAAAAATACTGTCGATAGCGAAGTGTTATTATCGCAATTACGTGCAAATGAAATTGATGCACATCACGAACGCGAAAAAGATGATTGCAATATTGTAATTGTAAATACTTGCGGGTTTATCGACAACGCAAAAAAAGAATCAATTGATACCATTTTAAATTATGCCGATGCCAAAGCAAATGGTGAAATAGATAAACTCTATGTTACCGGCTGTCTCAGTCATCGTTACATGGATGAATTACAATTGGAAATTCCTGAAGTTGATGCCTGGTTTGGCACCCTCGATTTGCCAAAAATGTTGAAGAAATTTAATGCAGATTACAAGCATGAATTAATTGGTGAACGCAGCATCTCAACACCATCACATTACGCGTATTTAAAAATTTCGGAAGGTTGTAATAGAACTTGTTCTTTCTGTGCCATACCATTAATGCGCGGTACACATGTTTCTAAAAGTATTGAAGATGTATTAAAGGAAGCAAGATATTTAGCTTCAATTGGCGTTAAAGAAATTATGCTTATCGCACAAGAATTAACTTACTATGGTCTCGATATTTATAAAAAACGCGCTCTTGCCGATTTACTTTACGCATTAAATGAGATTGAAGGAATTGAGTGGATTCGGTTACATTATGCTTATCCATCAAAATTCCCAATGGAAATTATTGAGGCGATAAAAAAATGTGACCATGTTTGTAAATATATTGACATGCCATTGCAGCATGCCAGCAATAACATGTTAAAAGCAATGAACAGGCAAATTACACGTGAAGAAACAACTGAATTAATACAAGCCATTAGAAATGAAATTCCGGAAATAGGCATACGCACAACCATGTTAGTTGGCTTTCCCGGCGAAACCGAAGCAGATATTGATGAATTGATTGCCTTTGTTGAACTAATGCGTTTCGACAGACTCGGAGTATTTACCTACTCGCATGAAGAAGGTACCAGTGGCTTTTTGTTAGAGGAAACCGTTAGCGATGAAATTAAAGCGGAGCGTGCAGGCAGAATAATGGAAGTGCAGCAACAAATATCGTGGGAAAAAAATCAACAAAAAGTCGGACAAGTATTTAAAGTATTAATTGATAGCAAAGAAGGAGGCAATTTTATCGGTCGCACACAATTTGATTCACCGGAAGTTGATAACGAAGTGCTTATTGATGCATCATTACATTATTTGCGCATTGGCGATTTTGCAAATATTAAAATTACAAAAGCCGAAGAATTTGATCTTTTTGGCGAACCGGTCTAATTGAATTCCTGTTACATATCAACATGCAAAAAATATCTACACCATTCAGCAGCACAGGGAAATTCAGCAAAATAATTGTTGATTATTTAGCAAATGAGCCGGCACTAAAACCTTTCTATACTTGGCAACCAAATTTAAATGAGTTCGGAAAAATAATAGAGGGTAAAAGTCAAGAGCCGATTGACAGAAAAATGTTGTCTGAGGTTTTAATTCAGCAGTATGCGAACCATGTTACAATCGATAAAGTAAACGCTAATATTCATGCATTTGAAAGCAGCAATACTTTTTGTATCGTTACCGCGCATCAATTAAATATTTTCACCGGACCGCTTTATGTAATTTACAAAACAATTTCTGCAATTAAGCTTTGTCAATCACTTACCGAATTGCATCCTTACAATACATTTGTTCCGGTATTTTGGTTAGGCAGCGAAGATCATGACTTTGCAGAAATTAATCACTTAAATGTTTTTGGTAAATCATTAACTTGGGAGGATACTCAAGGTGGTGCTTGTGGGAAATATGCAACTGCTTCTATAGTGCCAATTTTGGATGCCATAGTCGAGTTATTAGGCGATGGAATTAATGCTGATAAATTGGCTTCATTATTTACGAATGCCTATCGCGGACATGAATCATTGGCGCAGGCTACCAGAGCCATTTTACATGGTTTATTCGGGCATTATGGTTTGGTGGTAATCGACGGTGATAATCAACATTTAAAGGCCGCATGTTCCGATATTATTGAGACAGAATTGTTTCATCAAAAATCTGAACAATTAGTTAATGAAACATTAACTAATTTCCCTTTTGAAGCTCAAGCAAAACCTCGGAACATCAATTTATTTTATCTCGCACAAAATAGTCGCGAGCGGATAGTACTCAATACGGATACCAATAACTTCGAAATATTAAATACCGATATCGTTCTATCTCCGGAACAAATGTTGAATGAATTAAATCAATCGCCCGAAAAATTTAGTCCGAATGTAATATTGCGACCATTGTTTCAACAACGCGTGCTGCCTTCATTAGCGTATATCGGTGGGGGAGGGGAAATAGCTTATTGGTTACAATTGAAATCGTTATTCGAACATTTTAATGTGCAGTTTCCAATGTTATTACTGCGTGATTCATTTATGGTAATTGATAGTGGAACTAATAAAAAATTGCAAAAATTGCAATTATCGTTTGAAGATTTGTTTACCGATGAACATCAATTAATTAATAATTTCGTGAAGCAAAATAGTCAGGGCGAAACTGATATTTCGGCTGAAAAATTGGCGCTTGTAACTATTTTTGGTGACTTAATGAAAAAGGCAATAGCTATTGATGCTTCCTTAGATAAATCTGTATTGGCCGAGAAACAAGCTGTGCTCAACACAATTGCTAAATTGGAAAGCAAATTGCTAAAGGCCGAAAAACAGAAAATGGAAGTGCAGCTTAATCAAATTAAAGGTGTGTTATCAAAATTATTTCCCGGCGGCGGACTGCAGGAAAGGTATGATAATTTTATACCTTTTTATTTGAAATATGGCGACCAATTGTTTGATATATTACTTGAAAATAGCACACAACCCGCAGTAGCGTTCACAACATTAGTAGCAGAGGACATCTGAAATTCGTCAATTTTGCTTGTCACAATTTGACGGATTTGCATAGTGATTTTTGGCATTTAAAGGTGAATTTTGAATAGCAGATGCAAAAGGCCGTAAATCAGATTATTCACAGTTCTATGTTTCAGGGGTTGGAGTTAGTGCCTTTCCCTGTTGCGCTGGTTGACCTTCATCTTAATATGTTACACTTCAATAAGGCATTTGTCAACCTTATTTCTGAAACAAGTCGTGTTTTCCCCTCAAATGATTTCGAGTCTATATTTCCCGGATTTAAAGCGGAATTGAGTAAGCTGCAATCTAATCTTAATGTCTCCGATAAAATTGTTGTTGAAGGGTTTTTTCAACAGAATACCGGTAAAATATTCGATTTCCACGTGTCACAAATTAATAGGTTTGCTGAACATCTGGAAGGCTTTACTATAACTTGTATAGATGTAACAGATAAAGTATTGCAATTAAGGCCGTTAGTTGAACTAGGCCAGCACCACATTCAACTGCTAAAACATACAAAAACAGGAGTAGTTATACATCGAAACGGGCTGATAGTTTATGCTAATGAACAAGCCGATGCCTTGGTAGGATTGCCGCCGGAAAGCACGCTAAAGGGTCGAGATATATGGTCGTTTATTTCACCTGAGTTTAAAAATAGGATCACTAAGCGGATAGATAAAATAGTTAATGAACAAGCTGTTGCAGAATCTATTGAAGAACAATTTATACGTTTGGATGGAACTATACTGGATGTGGAAGTTTTTGCATTTCCTGTAAAGTATGAAGGTGATTTTGCTATTAAATCTATTTTCACAGATATCACCGACAGGAAGAAAGCTGAACGATTATTGGAGTCGGGCAAACAACAGTATTACACACTCGTTGAAAATTTAACTGATGTTGTTTTTCAAACCGATACGGCGGCAAATTTTATTTATTTGAATAATTCTTGGGAAAAGCTCACCGGACATAAAATTAAAAATACGCTCGGTAATAGTTGTTTCAAATACCTTATTCATCCGCACGATACGGAAGGGTTTTATCAAAAAGTCAGAAAATTATTAGTTTTTGGATTGCAAGATTTTCAATACGATTTGATGTTGAATACTGCCACCGGTAAATCTATTTTCGTAGAAGTAAGTTTGAAACCTATTGTTAATGAGGATAAAGAAATAGTTGGAATTAATGGTATTATTCGAGATATCCATGCCAAGAAGATGGCAGATAAAGCCATTAAGCAAATTCAAAGTACATTAAAGCATCATCAACAAATATTAGTTTCGCTTACAAAAGAAGAATCAATTATTTCGGGGGATTTTGAAAAAGCCTTGAATGTTATTTCAAAAATTACTGCAACAACCCTCGATGTTAGCAGTGTTAACGTATGGAAATTTACCAACAACTATGAGGAATTAGGTTGTATGGTTAATTTTGATAGGCGTAATGCTATATTTACTAAGCTCGAAAGTTTTAAATATGAGCAGTACCCTAACTATTTCGATACCTTAATTAAGGAACGTGTTTTAATTTCTGACGACACGCTAAATGATGCCAAGGTTGCAGAGTTTAAAAGTATTTATCTCGAACCTCAAAAAGTATTTTCTATGCTAGATGTCGCAATATCTGACGGCGATGCTATGTGGGGTGTAATTTGTATTGAAAATAAGTTTGAACAACATAAATGGACATTAGAGGACCAATCATTTGCGCGGTCAATTGCTGATTTTATTTCATTAGCACTTAAAAGCAGTATGTTAAAGGCAACACAAATGGAATTGTTGCAACAAGAAAATTTGTATCGCTCATTAGTTGATCAAGCAACAGATGCTATAATAATCATCGACAACAATAATAAATTTATTGAAGTTAATGATGCAATGTGTACCATTACGGGATATTCTAAAGCTGAATTGCGCAACATGACCATTGATGATCTTACGCCAATAAGATTTAAAATGGGCAATATTAATATAGCAGAAACATTTAGAAAAATTGATGGTTATTTTGGCGAACGAACTTATATTAATAAAAATGGGGAAGAAAGAATTGCAGAAATAAGCACACGTGTTTTTGCTGATGGCACTATTCAAGGTATTGCACGTGATATTACTGCCCGTAAATTACAAGAGCAAGCATTGCGCGACAGCGAAGCACGTTTAGATTTGGCTTTAAAAGGCGCTGATTTAGGTGTGTGGGATTTTTACATCCAGGAAAATAGAATGGTGCACAATGATAATTGGGCAGAAATGTTAGGTTATTATTTTGAAAGTAAAGTAGTTAACCAAGAGTTTTGGGAAAAATTTATTCATCCTGATGATAAGGAATCAGCGAAAGCTGCGTTTCAATTGCACTTATCAGGTGCTACACCATTTTATGAAACAACATTGCGCATGTTGGCTAGCAATGGCGAATGGAGATGGATTTTAGATAAAGGTAAAATAAGCGAGTGGGATGCCAACGGTAAACCATTAAGAGCATCGGGTATTCATCAAGATATTACAACAATTAAAAATTATCAGCAGAGATTAATTCATAAGCGTAAATTTTTACAGGAATTGATTAATGCAAGT
Organism: Bacteroidota bacterium; assembly: GCA_031372705.1. Lineage (GTDB taxonomy): Bacteria > Bacteroidota > Bacteroidia > Chitinophagales > BACL12 > UBA7236. The sequence goes on from JANMLV010000278.1 coordinate 15,948, forward strand.
CCCAACTTAATTTATGTTCGCAATGCAAATAAGGAATTTGTAACCGTAAACGATACATTACTTGATTTTATAAAAGTTAAAAGGGAGCAAATTTTAAATTACGATATTACCCAACTGGAAAGTTTTTCGCCAACTCTCAACAAATTAGCGGAAAAAGATAATGAGGTTTTTTATAATCGGAAGCAAGTAATTATTGAAGAACAAGCGTATTATGGTTTAAATAATGATAATCCTGTTTGGCTAAAATCAATTAAAATACCATTATTCGATGAACAAGGTAGCGTGTCGGAATTGCTTTCTGTATCGATGGATATAACTGAAATAAAGCAAAAAGAGTATCAATTAGGCCTTTTAAACGATAGTCTCGAGCTAAAAGTAAGTGAACGAACTGCCATGTTAGAGGCTGCGAATAAAGAGTTGGAAACGTTTAATTATTCTGTTTCCCATGACTTGCGCACACCATTGCGCTCCATCGATATTTTTGCTTATTTCCTCGATAAAAATTATAGTCAAATATTAGATAAGGACGGTTTTGAAAATATCAAACAAATAAGAAGCAGCATCACAAAAATGAGTTTACTCATTGATAATTTATTGGTGTTTTCAAAAATTGGCAGAAGCGAAAAGGTTTATGTTGCTATCGAAATAAAAACTTTAATAAAGGAAGTTATTGCCGAATTTAAAGAAAGAGATGAATTAGGTAACTTGAAATTAATTATCGGTGAATTGCCGGTTATTTATGGCGATTACCATATGTTGAAACGCGTATTTATTAACTTATTAAGCAATGGTATCAAATTTAGTAAAACACGCAAAAAACCAGTAATAGAAATATTCGGTTATCTGTCAGATAAGTATACAACTATCGCCGTTCGTGACAATGGTGTAGGATTTAACATGGAGCTCAAAGAGAAACTCTTTACAGCTCTAAAACGACTGCACAGCGACGAACAATTTGAAGGCGCCGGAGTTGGCCTGGCAATTGTGGAACGCATTATAAAACGACACAACGGAACTCTCTGGGCAGAAAGTAAAGAAGACAAAGGCAGCACTTTTTATTTCCGCCTCCCTGAAAATCAACTCACCAAATAAAATCCATAATTTTATTTCCTATTTTTGTCGTCCATACCGGAATGGTGGAACTGGTAGACACGCACGTTTCAGAGGCGTGTGCCGCAAGGTATGCGGGTTCGAGTCCCGCTTCCGGTACTTTAAAAAGTTTGTTGATTTCAGCAAACTTTTTTTAATTTAATAATGCGGGCCTGCCTACCGGCATTCGTAGGTAAAATTCCAAAACAACGCAAACTCCTTTGTGAACGAAAAATATAATTTATTGCGATATAATAGGTAGGTTCGAGTCCCGCTTCCGGTACTTTTAAAAGTTTGTTGATTTCAACAAACTTTTTTTGATTTAATCTAAAAATGCGGGCCTGCCTACCGGCATTAATTGACAAAATTCCAAAAAATCTCCAACTCATTTGTAAACGAAAAGTATGATTTAGTGCGATGTTACAGGTAGGTTCGAGTCCCGCTTCCGGTACGATTAAAGGTTTGCCAAGAAGGCAAACTTTTTTGTTTTAATCAGTTTGTATTGCGGGCCTGCCTGCCGTCAAGAAATCTCAAAATTTCATGTGGTCGAATAATGTGCAATCAAATGATTAGTTTATTATTTGCAATAAACGAAGGCAGGTTAGAGTCCCGCATCCGGTACTTTTAAAAGTTTGTTGATTTCAGCAAACTTTTTTTAATTTAAAAAACTTACTTGGTTAAGAATGATTTAATTTTTATTGTAAAATGAATAAATTCCCCAAATTATTTTGTAAGGATTATTTAGGAAGGCAGAACTTTTTGAGCAAGTTATGTGAAAAATTTATTCTATTAGTTAATCCTCCTTTAATTCCATTGCTTTTTGCTAACTAACAGATTAACGGTTTACAGTGAATTTGCATTTTTTTGACCAATTAATGCCAGAAAAATTTGTTTTTTAGCTAAAAAGGAATTATTTTCGATAATTCTAAGTTTTTCATCTCACAAAAAACATTATTTGCCATGAAAAAATTGCACTTTCCTACCTTTCTTACTTCCTTCTTTATACTTTGGCTATTAATAACTAATTTGCAAGCACAAAATTATTTAATACAAGATTGGGTGCAAACTTCAGGTTTACCTGATACTGTCGATTGGAGTGCCAGTATAGTTGATGGCTCAGGCAATATTTATGTAACATCAAATACAATTTCGGCTACCGAAAAGGCTAATATTTTAACAACAAAATACAACAGCAGTGGAACCGTACTTTGGGAAGTAGAAAAAGATGGTGCAGACGAAAATGACTATGGCGTTGCTATTACAGTTGATGGTTCAGGTTATGTATATGTAGCTGCGGCATCGTTTACATCCGGAACAAATTATTACGATTATTTGATAATAAAATATAACTCCTCAGGCACACAGCAGTGGACAGCAACTTATAACGGTCCCGGAAATATTTATGATATACCTACTGATATAATAGTTGACGGCGCAGGCAATGTATATGTTACAGGTGCCAGTTATGGTAGTGCAACATTAAGTGATTTTTGTACAATTAAGTATAATTCTTCGGGTGTTAGTCAATGGACATCAAGATACAATTATGCAAGTGATCAAGATGTGGCAGCAATTTTAAAATTTAGTCCATCGGGAAGAATATTAGTAGCAGGTGCAAGTGCAAATGCTCCGGGTAGTTGGGATTTTGCTGCAATAAAATATAACCAAAATACAGGTGCTCAATTGGCCGTAAACAGAAATTCAGCTTCGGGGGTCGGCTTAGATGAAGTATATGGTGCAGCAGTTGATGGAACAGGTAATATTTATCTTACCGGTAGAGCCTTAGTCGTGGATGAAGGGTTTAATATGAAAACAGTTAAGCTTGACACATCGATTAATGTTGTTTGGACTCGCAGTTACGATCATGCTGCGTTAGATGATGAAGCACACGGAATTTTAGTGGACTTAAGTGATAATGTGTATGTTACAGGTTGGGTAACAAATGATGATGGTTCAAAATCATTTGAGACAATAAAATATAATAATGTAGGAACTCCTCAATGGCATAAAGAAGAAAATGCCCAAAACGTTGGATTAGATGCCTATGCACTAAAAATAAGTGCAACAGCAACAAGTGATATTATTGTTGCCGGTAATGTGAATAATGGAGCTTCATTAGATTTTTTATCTGTAATTTATAACAGTGATGGAGATAGGTTGTGGCTTGAGCAATATGACAGTCCGAATAAAGACAACGACAAAGTAAATTTTGTAAAAGCCGATGCAGCAGGTATATTTTATGTTGGTGGAAAATCATACACAATTTCCACGTCATCTAATCGATTAATTAAATATAATTGGAGCAGTTATATCTTACCTCCCGACGATGACATGGAGCATCCATCTGTTTTTACTTTTTTCGAAAACAAAGGACAAATAATTGATACGGACAATGAGGTTCGTGAAGATATTAAATATTATACCCACCGCCACAATCCGGCGTTATTTTTTACTGACGACACTTTAAGTTATGTTTGGAGCCATGTTGATACTAATTCAACGGCGGACGATACTTTAGCTAGATTGACATTGTCGTTTCCGGGAAGTAATTCATCAAAAACCATCCAAAAAGCAGTCAGTCAAGGTGGTGAATATTTAAACTATTATCTTGCTCACTGTCCAGATGGAGTAACTAATATTAGCAGCAGCGACAGATTAATAATTTCAGAATTATACGATAATGTTGATTTGCAATATTATTTTGATAATGCCGGTCTTAAATATTATTTAATTATTAAACCCGGTTGGAGCGAACAAAACGATCCAATTTCTTTATTTTACAATGGAGCTGAAGAAGTTAATATTCTTGGTGGCGGAGAGTTAGAAGTTTTAACAGCAATAGGTAAATTGACACATCAAATTGCAGACGCCTACCAAATTAATGCACTTGGTGAATTGGTAACCTTAGGCTGGGATGCTGATTATATTCAAATTGATGATTTTGAAATTGGCTTCGATTTAGGTGCTTATGATGATGAATTACCGCTAATCATTGAAATGAAATTGGAAGGGGTTTTAGGTGGAGCAGACTGTGTAGATAATGTTATTTGGGGAACATGGGATGGCGGCACCGGGGATGAATTTATGAAAGATGTAAAAACCGGTTATGTCCACCCCGCTTATGTTAAATTGTATACGGCAGGCAATACACGTTCAAATGATTTTCCAGTTGAATTATTGTTTATTAGTGAGTTAAGTCTATTTCGAGACATTTTTATTCAAAAATTTAATTTAGATAATGCAGGTGGAATGGATAAATACCAGCCAAATTGGAGCACATATGTTGGTGGGACAGGGAATGATGGTAATACTTCAATTAAATTGACTGATTTAGGTTCAGATATCGTATTTGCTGGTGAAACGATGAGTAACGATTTACCTGTATTGGCATATCTTGATGCGTTTTACGATTCAGATATCAACTCCGGGATTGATGGAATTTTAGGAAAATTAGGAAGTAGTGGAGTGTTAGATTGGCTTACCTACCTCGGAGGAGACGCAGGAATAAGTATGGTAAATGGCATTACCAAAACTGCTGATAATGGGTTAATCATGGTTGGTCGGTCACAAGGTGGTGCTGATTTTCCGTTTGTTAACCCAGGCGGTGGCAGTCCATATTACACGGCTGATAAAGCAGGATTTATATTAGAATTGGATGAAGATTTGCAACCTGTTTGGGGCACATTATTTGGTGCTTCTGATGTTTATTCTGATTGGCTAACTGATGTAACCACTGACCAAAATAGAGATTATATTATTTGTGGCCAAACATATTCTAGCGGTTTGCCTACCACAGTGGGTGCATTTCAAACAACGCACGCCGGAGGTGAGGATGCATACATATTAAAAATTCACCCTGACGGCGCTATTAGAAATAAAGTATGGTGCACTTATTATGGCGGCGAAGGCGATGAGGACCCTACAGCATTGATTGCAGACAATGATAATAATATTTTTATTGTAGGTTCTGTTAACGATTATGGTATTGATGATACAGATGCTTTTCCTCGTTATTTCGCCGGTGGATGTCCTGGATGTTTTTATGACGATTTGTACACACCTACAGGAGAATATGATAGTGAAGGATTTTTAATTAAACTCGATGAAAATGGTAATCAATTATGGTCAACATATTTTGGTGGAACTAAAACTACCAATATTAATGATGTAACAGCCTTTGGTGATTATATTATGATAACCGGAATTTCAACAATTGATATGGAAGATTTTCCGCTTGTTGAAGTCCCGGATGTATATTTCGATGATATTAACGAGAATGCAACATCCTATATTTCAATGTTCAATAAATCAACCGAATTGGTATGGTCAACTTTTTTAGGTGACAATGCAGGGAACGAAGGAATTGCCTTAACAACAGATAATTCACATCCGGAACTCTATATGGTGGGAAATATCGGATTTACTGATGATTTATATGACTTTAAGCCACTTTGCGATCCGGGAGGAGCTGCATTTTATCAAGGTGAAGTATTAGGAATTGCTACAGAAACTAATTTGTTATATAAAAATCATGATGGTTACATCTTGGGTTTTGATATTTCGATGTTTGAGTCTTATTTAATAATTTCTAATGATGCTATTTACAGTGATATTATTCGAATTTTTCCTAATCCGACAGATAATTTATTAAATATTTTTTCCACAACTGAGATTGAATCAATTTCTATATACGATGCGCTCGGTAACAAAATATTTACAACAAAAAATTCTACCAATTCTTGCCAGATTGATATTGGCAAATATAGTTCTGGAACTTATTTGCTTCAGATAACAACAGAGTATCGATATGAAAGTCAGCTAATAATCAAAGAGTAAATTTTATGAAAAGAATATTTTTTTTTCTTTCCTTTATTTGTGTTGGGAGGCTCAGTATTGCCCAATGGGAGGTAATTTATAATAATGAAAATGTATCGTTATTGTATGACTTATTATTTACAACCCCAAGTAATGGTTATATAGTAGGGGGACAAAAATTTATTTTAACTACAGCTGATGCAGGTGCTACTTGGGCTATTGATTCATCATATGAAGGGTTAGATTTTAGGGATGTTGATTTTATTGATAAAGACACCGGATTAATATGTTGTCTGCCTTTTGATGGTGACGGTAATGTGTTGATTACATATGACGGTGGATTATCATGGTTTACTCCGGATTTAGATAATGGGTTACCATTACAACTAATGGAATTGTTACCTGGCGGAAATGTTGTATTTGCTGATGTGACAGGCTCTTTTGCTTATTCATTTATTGCAACAAATTATTATAGTTACAATATATATTCAACAATTGTCGATCCAGCGGAACGGATTTGGACTTTAACATTTTTAAATGCCGATACAGGATATTTAACCGGCGAATTCGTCTCCGACCCATTTTCTACAGTCTACAAAACAATTGATGGAGGTCTTAACTGGTTTATACATGAAAACATGTACGGACCACTTTACAGCATAACATTCCCATCAGATTCAGTTGGTTACGGTTTAGGCTATGAGAGCCGCGTATGGAAAACAACTGATTTCGGCGAAAGTTGGATAATGCTACCCTATGATTTTGGTGGGTATGGTTTAGCAGATATTGATTTAACCATTGCAGGAGTTTACTTTTATAATGACACTATTGGCTATATGTTGGCAAAGTATTCTGATATAGATAAAACTGAAATTTTGCGCACAAATGATGGGGGCATTAGTTGGTATCCAACTTTGGTAAATGATGCGGATTTCACAGGCATGAGTAGTTTTTTTTGCACAAATCTTGATACGTGTTATGCCGTAAGTCATGGAAAAATTTACAAAACCACCAATGGTGGCGGATTCGATACAACTACTGCAATCACTTCATTTCAAAATAATAATTTTTGTTCTATTTATCCAAGTGTTACTACCACATCAATTCATTTGCAAATTCCGAGTAATGTTTTTCTTAATCAAATTGAAACATGGTCTATTCTTGGTCAAAAAATTCCGTTATATTTTAATGAACATAATGATGCAGATGTTCGAAATTTAGCAAATGGTATTTATTTTACAGCAATTTACTCCAATGGCAAAAGACAAGTTATAAAGTGGATAAAAAACTAGTATAACAAATTGTGTTACAGGTACAAACGATATATTTTAAGCAAGACTATATTGTGAAAATTAAATAGCAAACTATTGCACTAATCAAAACGAGTAACTCACTGCCAACGAAGGCAATATTGGCAATTGATTAATACGTTCATATCTAACGCGGTCAAAATAGAATATATTTTCACGATTGTAAACATTCGTTACGCCTGCATTTACTTCTATTTTACTTTTATTTAAGAAGTAAATTGAGCGTTTTACAGCTATATCTAAACGGTGGTAGAATGGTAATCTGCCACCATTTAATTCTTCATCGTAAATAATGCCGAGTGAACCATTGCTTGTTGTATAATCGGTGCTTATACCATCAAGAAAATCGACACTTTCATAAAAACCGGCGGTTTGTGTAAACGGAAAGCCTGAACCCAAATTCCAACGTGCACTAAATTCCCATTTCTTGGCAATGGAATAAGTAGCAACAATATTCATATTGTGTCGGCGGTCGTAATGCGGCGGATATACTTGCTCGCCATCATTCCTTTCAATAAATCCTAGTGAATACGCCATCCATAAATACCATGCCTTGCGCTCATACTTCAACGAAAAGTCGATACCGTAAGCTTGCCCGGTTTCTGTTGCAAAATCAGGATCGGTTGGGGTTACTTTATTTCTATTAATTTCAATAAGCTGATTAAAATATTTAATATATGGCTCAACATTTAATTCCATATAGTCGGTTGGGTCAAACTCAATCCCGCCAATGGCATGTGTTGAACGTTGTAGTTTCGATTTGGCATCTTCACCGTTAATAGTATACAATTCGTCATCAGGCCCCGAAAGGAAACCTGTAAATAAATTAACTACATCGCGATCGCTTTTGGTAGAAATTAAATTCTGACTGTATAATCCGCCTGCAAATTTTAAGCGAATACGGTCTGTTATATTATATTTCAAGCCTATGCGTGGCTCAGGAGAAAATTCACTCAACGATGCATAATATTGAATTCTTATACTTGGTTCAATAACTAATTTTTTATTAAACGACCTTCTGAATTTGACATAAGTGCCTAATTCAGTAGTGTATTGCTGCTGCTCATATTTAATTCCGAGTCGATTAAAAAATTCGTAATCAGTTTGAAATCCTATTACTTCAACACCGTATTGAACATCGCCATGCGGACGATAATATGTAAAGTCGATACCGCCGTTAAATCCACTCACGTAGCTTTTGCGCGGTTTTTCATCTGCTTCATTTTGTGTCATAGCATAATTAGAATATGCAAAAACACCTTCAATTAACATGTTCGATTCTGTCGGCACAATTACAAAATTGCTACCTGCACCTTTTGCCGTCCAACTAAAACTTGTTATAGATGAATAATTTACGCTGTCGCGATAATTAAATCCGAATAAATTGATTTTATTCCCTGATTCTGAATTCATTGATACTTTGCCATAAACATCAGTAAATGAATAAGGGATACCATCGTTCCCTAAAATACCTTCTTGATTATTTACATACGGATAAATAATTTTTGATGATTTATCTAAGTATGAATGTTTCGCAGTTAAAATGTAAGTTAAACTAGATGAGTTTGCAGTTGATTTTCTAATTGGTCCTTCAATTAAAAATCGGGTAAGAAACGGACTGGCAGAAACTTCACCTTGTGTATGATTTTTATTGCCATCTTTTGTTGTAATATCAACAACAGCAGAAATCCTGTCGCCATATTCGGCATTAAATCCGCCCGTAAATACATCTACACTTCTAATAATATCGGTTTCAAAAACACTGAATAACCCGATTGAGTGGAAAGGATTATAAATTACCATACCATCTAACAATACCTTATTCTGTATCGGACTACCACCGCGAATATATAATTGACCGCCTTGGTCTCCGGTAAAAATTACACCCGGTAAAACCTGTAAATATTGCGCTAAATCCGGTTCGCCACCAACCGATGGCAATCGTTTAATTTGTAATGGTGTGATGGTGGTTGTAGAAATTTGAACTTCCTCTAATTTCGATGTTGTTTTCGATGATACAGTAACAATGTCGAGCGAAATTCCTGATTGCACCATGTTTAACTTCACATTGGCAATTTTTCCGGCCTCGACCAATACGTTTTGAAACAAGGTGTCGTAACCAATATAAGTCATTACCAACTTTTGTTCTCCTACCGGAACATTGGGTATTGAAAAGAAACCATTAATGTCGGAAGGGGCTCCAATATTATCGGTATTGGATACTATAACGTTCACAAACGGCACCGGCTCGCCGTTCTCAGTGTCATAAACGAATCCGCGAATAGTTCCGGTTTGTGCACTGCTGATAGCAATTATACCTGCTGCAAAGAAAATCGATAGAATAAGGCTTTTCATAATCGTGCGGCGAAGATAACTAGAATAATGTAAAATGACTGTCATGACACCCAATTTTACAGAGTTCTGACGCTATAGTTTCTTGCTCCAAATTTGGTTCCCTCTGCTAATTTGCGGAATTTCACGGCTGATTTTATGCAGGAACAGCAAATACATCAGATTTATTTCCATGTAGGACTAGGAAAAACAGCCAGTACTTACCTTCAAAATAAGGTTTTTAATAAGTTGGAAGGCGTTACCTATGTGCATCCGGGCCGTTTTAGACGCTGGAAACAGATTTTGGCTGACCTATCGCCACAAAAAGTATTTTTATCCCGAGAAATGGACCAACAACTGGAACGGGAAGTAAAGAAGTTCGCTGCAATTTATCCTGATACGCATGCAATAATCGTTTTGCGCCGAAATGATCAATGGATAGCATCTCAGTACCGCAGATTTCTGAAAAATGGATATCCCTACACGTTTACCGAATATTTTGATGTAGAAAAAGATGCAGGTTATTGGAAAATTGCAGATGCCATGTTTTACCCTAAAATTGAAATTTTAGAACAGTATTTTACTACAAAGCCATTGGTTTTATTTTATGATGATTTGAGGAAGGACACTTTTTCATTTATCGATAACATTGCAAATTACTGCGGCACAACGTATGATAAATCAACTATTTCACTTGAGCCACATCACACTTCTTACGAAGAAAAACAATTAAAGGTGATGTTGAAAGTAAGTAAATACATCTTTACAAAAAATCCAATTTATTCGGGCCCGCGCATTTTTACGTGGTTGAGAAGAAGGTCGCGGATGTTATTATGTTATATCATTTTGTATTCGGCATTGTTAATACCATCGTGGTTGCTATCTAAAAAGCCACTTATTTCACCTGAAGAATTAGAAAAGGTGCGCAAATATTTTGAGGATGATTGGCAGCGATGCCTTAATTATAAATGAGTGAATTGAATTTATTATTCATTCACTTTTTTGTTAGCTCGAATCATTTCCGAATACCCTTGCTTTAGCGACAATGCTTTAACCGACATGAGTATGCGTTTCGTTTTTGTTTCAATAGTTTTTGCTGCATCAATCCAATTAGAGAAATATTTTTGATGCGAACCGGTAAGGGTATTAAAAAAAGTAAGAGCGGCCGGCTCATCCTCCAAACAGGCCACAAAATCAGGATTAAACTTAAATGCTGATTTGTCGAGTGTAAGGGAAACCGTAATAGTAAAGCCGTTTCGTTTCCCCAATAATTTTCGCATGCTTGCATTTACAGGAATAATAAATTCACCATCGCCCATTGGAATTAATGCAATTTGTTTAATCACCATTTCATCCAGCTTGCCTTTAACCCTAAATGAAGTTTTAACACCGGGATTTAATTGAGTAGCAAATTCGGAAGGTACCTCAATGTATGTCCACCCGGTTTTCTCACCCATGGCAGCAAATTTTTTTATTATAGTTTTGTAAACTAACATCTCAGCAATACAAAAATACTAAACAAATTAATTGCGTAATCATAAATATTGCAATAAATTAATTCAATTGTTATTTCGATATTACAAAAGGTAAAAAATTGTTGCTTGCCAGCTTAACAAAATAGGTGCCACTTGGCAAGTTTTTCAAGTATAAATTCGTGCTTGATTTAGGTAATATATTTTCATGCAATGTTATTACCACTTCGCCCAATAAATTAATTATTTGAATATTTTGTATAACAAGGTTGCTATTGTTTTCAATAGTAATATTATCGATTGATGGATTTGGATATATTTTAATGTTTGTAATATTATTGTTGGTTATGCCTTGGCAAATTGTAACTGTAATTTCTTGAATTGCAGTTCCTGTACAACCGTTAACATCAATAAAAGTATAGCTTATTGAGTGGGAGCCAACTCCAACAAATGCAGGATCAAAAATGCCATCAACAATACCTGAGCCCGAGTAAAACCCTGAAGCAGGTGAACCACCTGTAAGCGTGATTGGGTCTGCATCGCTGCATATTTCTGTAAATGGCAATACGAGTGCAACTTCAGGCGAAGGAGTTGTATTTACTTGAATAGAATCGATTATAAAACAACCAAAGGAATTCGTAATTGCAACTGAATATAAGCCGGTTTCTTCAACAGTAATTGCTGCAGTAGTTGCTCCTGTATTCCATAAATAAGAACAGAAAGGTGTTGTTGCATCTAAAACAATAGTATTGCCATCACAAATTGTTGTATCCGGACCTAAATCAGCAACCGGAAGTGGATTAATGGTGATATTAATATCGTCATAAGCTGTGCACCCAAAAGCATTGGTTGCAGTTACGTTATAGCTACCACTTTCGGTAACATATAATGTTGGTGTTGTTGCCCCTGTATTCCATAAATAAGTACAATCAACATTGGTTGCGTCTAAGAGCACTTCTTCGCCTGTGCAAAATGCATTATCATCGCCAAGCGCAACAATTGGAGCAATATAGCTTTCAATCTGAATTGAGTCGACTGCTGTGCAGCCAAAAACATTTGTTAATGTTACAGCATAATTACCGGGTTCATCAACAACTAGCGTTGATGAAGTTGCTCCGGTGTTCCACAAGTAAGAAACATCCGGAGTTGTTGCATCAATAATAAATGAACTGCCTGTGCAAAAGCCGGTATCAATACCTAAATTAATTTCCGGTGCAGGTAATGCATTTACTATTACTTCATCATAAGCATCGCAACCAAATGCATTGGTTACAGTTACGGAATAGGTGGCGGGCATAACAGTGGTGATGGTTTGTGTGGTTGCACCGTTGTTCCATAAATAAGTTGAGCCTGTGTTTTCAGCGTCGAGTATAATGCTGGTATTTTCGCAAAAATCAATTGTAGTTCCAAGATTTACAATGGGAAGCGGATTAATTGTAACCGTAATTAAATCATTATCATCACATCCAAAAGCATTCGTAACAATTACGTTATAATTTCCGCTTTCTGTTACGGTAATTGTTTGTGTGGTTGCTCCGGTATTCCATAAATACGTGGCACCAACATTTGCCGCATTCAGTGTAATTATTTCATCTGCGCAAGCAATAATATCGGTTCCTAAATTTACAATTGGTGCTGCATTTTCAATTAATGTTGCATTATCGCTTGCATCGCAGCCAAATGCATTGGTTACTACAACAGAATAAGTTCCGGCAATGCTTGTTGAAATTGTTTGTGTTGTTGCACCCGTATTCCATAAATATGTTGAACCAATATTTCCGGCATCTAATGTTATTGTTTCTCCTGCACAATAATTAATTATATTGCCAATATTAACCGTTGGTAATGCATGAATTACAACATTAATTAAATCAACGTCAATACATCCAAAACCATTTGTTACAGTTACGGAATAAGTGCCACTAATATTTGCGTTAATTGTTTGTGTAGTTGCACCGGTCGACCATAAATAAGTTGCTCCGGGATTTCCTGCATTTAAAATAATAGTTTCATCAGCGCAAGCATTTATATCAGCTCCAAGATTAACATTTGGTGAGGGATTAACTGTAATTGTAATTGCATCAGTTGCAGTACAACCTGCCGGATCTATTATGGTAACGGAATAAGTTCCTGCTGCTGTAACATTAATTGTTTGAGTGGTAGCACCGGTGCTCCAAATATAAGTAGCGCCCGGATTTCCGGCGTTTAGTGTTAAAACTGAGCCGCTACAAATTGCCGTATTTGGTCCTAAATTCACAACCGGATTATTAATACTTAAGTGGGTAATTATTATGCTGTCACATCCTTCAACAGGTGTAAAATAATCGAAATAATCGCCGGGTTCTGTTTGGTTTGCACCGGCGGCGAAATAACTTCCACCTTCACAAATGCTAACATAATTATTTATTGTATAAACGGTACAATATTTTGCAATAAAGCCATCATAGCCGGTAAACAGAGAATTTAAATTAAAGGTAACTGCACCCGGATCAAAATCTACCAGTCCTTCAAATACACCACAAATTAATATTGCACCTTCGTTATCAATATGAATCCACGAGCCTGAGTCGGTAGAAGTGCCGCCAATTTTTTCGACACCTATAAAAGTGCCATCATTTGCTAAGTTCAATTTAAAAATATCATTTGTGCCGGCAGTAGTAAGATTATAAACCTCAATACCGGGATTAAAATCAGTAGTAGCCACAAAGGTTCCGGTTAGCCAAATAGAACCTGTAGCGCTAACGGCAATACCATAAATACTTTCAAAATCTAAACCGCCAATACTTTCACCCCAAATCAATGTGCCATCGCTACCATTAAATTTTGCTATGAAAGCATCTACATAACCGGCAGTAACTAAATTTTGCACTACGGGTCCCGGATTAATATCGATAGTGCCTTCAAAAAAACCACCTACAATTACCGACGAAGATGTTGGGTCATATATAATTGATGTCCCTTGCTCACTGCTGTTACCGGAAATTTTATCTGCCCATTGATAAATATTACTACTATTTAATTTTAATACGAATGCATCTGCCGAAAATCCGGCAGCAGATAAATTATGTGTAGCCGGGCCTGGATCAAAATCTACTGTTTCCCAAAATAATCCTGTAAAGTAAATATTATTGGAAGCGTCAATATCTATTTTATTGGTATAAAATGAGGCCATTAATAATACAGAAGCATAGGTGCCATCACTATTTAGCTTTAATAAAAAAGTGGATCCCGCGAAAGCCGCAGTTAAGTTTGCTGTGCCTGGTCCGGGGTCAAAATCCACTGTATTTTGAAAATAACCGTGCACAACTGCATTGCCACTTGCATCTAAATCGAAGCCATAACTTTGTTCAGTGCCGGTTCCTCCTGTTCGCACTGCCCAAAGGAGGTTTCCATTTGGGTCGTACTTCCCGCAATAAATATCATCAGAACCTGCTGAAACAAGGTTTGTAACTCCCGGTCCCGGATTCATATCAAGCGTCCCATTAAAATAGCCGAAAATATATATGTTGTTTGAGGCATCCGCTCTAACTACCATCGGTGTTTCAAAGCCTGTACCACCTAGCTGTTTTGACCATATTAAGTTACCGGAAGGATCGAGTTTAGTAAGTGCCACATCTTGAGAAGATACGGCATTGAAATTTAGCGTAGCCGGTCCCGGATCTGCGTCCAAATCGTCCCAAAATCCGGAAGAGCAGATGATGTTATTGTCCGAATCGGTCGTTACGCATGTGGTTGACTGCGCATCATTTCCGTGAAAAACCTCAGCAGTTACAAGGCTTTGTGCTTGTGTTGTGCTGATTGAAATAATTAATACAAAGCTGAGTAAGGCTGAACGCATAGGCTAATAAATTGGCTGTTGAATGGCTATTAATGCCAAACATTGTGCCACTAATTTCGGGAAATTTGTTTATTTTTACCTTGTAAATGGCAATTTAGATGCAAATCCATTGCTTTTTTATATCATATATTTGAAAATAGTTAATACAATATAAAATATAATTTATGAAAAAATATGCGCTTCTCGTAACTGTGTTATTTATTTCAATACTCAGCACCAATGCTGTTAAAGCTCAAGGAGTTGCTGATATTAATACCCAATTATGCCACAATTGGACAATAAGTTCGTTAGTGGTTGATGGTGCTGAAATTCCTGCACCTGCATTAAATATGAGCGATAAATTGACCATTGGTGCAGATAATTCAATCGATATGATTATTAATGGTGTTGGCTTTGCCGGAACTTGGTCGGTAAATAATACCGGCGTTTGGATGACAATTGTGTTGAGTGAATCTACTGCTATGCGTTTAAAAATTATGGAAATTACCGATACAAAATTAAAAGTTGATTATGTAGGTGACGATAACCTGCACACCATTTTAGTATTTGGCCACTTATAAATTGTTTGAAACATTATTTGAACCGGTAACTTAGTTGTTGCCGGTTTTTTTTTGTTGAAATTTCTTTATTGCAGTATTTAGCTGTTACTTGAATTTGTTCCACCTAATGTAATTAATTAAAGTTATTGAAAGCGTTTCGTTCCGGATAATCGGTTCACAGTTGTTGCAATTTGGAATGGCGTTCGGATGATAGTCCGTGCAGGGTCTGCGACCCGACACAAATTGAATCAAAAATTGCGCCCGTACCGAGTATGAATGATTTTATACGGACTTGGGGTATTGTGGCAAACCTATTGGTGGAGTTGGGACTTGAAAAAAAAATACCATCCGAAATGTAGCGGATGGTATTTTTTGTAAATGGAATTAAGTTAATAGTTGAAAATAAGATCCAAACAATGTTATCACATTATTGATAAGTTACCTTATTGATAAAGAATACTCTGCGCTTTTTATTGCCGAAAGATTCATTGCTATCTTTTATTGTTTGATATCCGAAAGCGATAAAGTTGGTATCATACCAGAATTCGATATTAGAGAATGATGATTTTACTTTTTCATCATCTGAAGATGTGATAAAGCTATGCGATTCTTTTTTCAATATTTCGCCTTCTGCTGAAATGCCTAAGGAGTTAATGTTATTTCCACTGGCAAACAATAAACTGATTTGATCGTTTTCAGTTGATGATGAAATAAATCGTTTTACAACAAAAGGCTTATAGCTTGGCCATAATTCGAATGTTTGGTCCCACAATTTATTGCCTTCTGCATCAAAACCTGCAACGGTAGCGTGTGTATATTGGTATCCGTCAAATACAGTTTGAGTAGTTGTTGATGTTTGACCATTACTTGAAATTGTTGTAACTCTTTCTTGTCGGTAGGTGGGATAATATGCTTCACCTATCAACATATAATTGTCGCCAATTTTTTTAATTGGATGTTCGGCAATTAAATAGTTGAAGGTTAATTCTTTATTTTTTTCATCATAGCGTTCTTTCTTCTTTTCTATTTTCGCTTGTTTCCGTTCAGGTAGGTAAGAAAAGAATTCGCTGAAATCGGTAAAGTTGTAAAACTTCATGAAGTTGATATCATCTTTGGTGGTTTTGCACATATACATACCTTCTGAATATGCTGCATTTTTAGAAGAGTAAGTGCCTGTGAAGATATATTCATTGTTGCCTAAAGCACTTGCTGAAACAGAAGATAATTTTTTCTCTGTTGATTTTGATAAGTTAAATTTTGCAATTTCTTTTCCTGCCTCATTAAATTGCATAACATATAAGTTATGGTCTTTTTTATTCATTGCATTAATGTAGACCATTACCGTTTTGTCTTCTTTTAAAACTTGGACACGTTCAATGCTTAAATATTTGGGCGAGTAAGGCGAAATATTAATTGGCAATAACGTTGTTTTACCGCTTTCAATATTCAACATAATTAAAACCGGACCTTTTTTGTTTCGGCAAGCAATGTATGCTAAATTACCTTCAGCAACCATTGACGATACGTATGTTTTTTTAGGTAATTGGCCAACATGTTTTTCAACGTTTAATTCTTCGCCTGAAAAATTGTAGAAAATGTATTTACCACTTTTGTTGCTGTAAAACATGCTGAGGTCTTCATCAGAAGTATACCTTGCTCGGCTGTAATAACCTCTTGGCACTTCAAAATTCTGCTTTTGTTCCGGTTTCAAATCGGTGTTGTAACGCTCGAGTTTCCAGGTATTACCTTTTTCTTCTTTGGCGTAAAGCAATAATCCGTTTTTACCGAATGGTGTTAAGGTGTAACTTTCATAATCTTCACCTTGCTCGAATTCTATTCGGTTTTCGGTGATGGCTTGTGAGAACGTTGTGAATGGATTAAATACTATACTTAATAGTAAAAATCCAACAACGAAGGAGTGGCTGTGCTTTTTCATTGTTTGGTGTTTTAAGCGTTAAAGGTATATAAATTTAAGTTATAAGTTTAATGTGGCTGCGTTATCGTAAATTTCTAATACAAAGCATATAATATTAAATAGATTTTTTAGCATTTGGATTTGAGCAGGAGCTACTAGACGGCATGTCATCAATGGGTTTTAAGTCGCCCGCGCAAATGCAGGCACAAGTGACAAGTTTTGTGTCTTTAGTTGTGTTATTTTCATACTAATGTCTTTAAAAAACCATTTTGTTTTAGAACCATAGCATCAAGCCAAAATATAATATATTTACTTGATTTGTATTTTATCCACAAATAAATATCGCTGTTTCTTATCCAAAAATTTTGCGTTTTCGTTTTTTATGTAATCGATACCATATAAAATATAGTAATTTTCAGACAACAGTTTTAGTTTAGCACTTGTACCTAAATATTCGATATCTTCCGTAGTTTTATGAATGCGATATTTAGATGTATCGGAAATGACACCCTTGGTTGAAAGAACAGTAACATAAATCGAATCAGATCTTAAGTAGGTTGCATAAATTTTATTATCAGCATAGGCTATTTCAATCACCGGGTTTTCATAGTTAATATGATCTAGCTGCGTGTATTTGATGGATTTATCCCATAATTTACGCCCTGTTTTATCTATTAGTATTAGATTGCTTGCAGTAAAATAATCGGTGACCAAAAGGTATTTATCATCAACTTTGATTGCCAATTGAGTTTTCAAACGCTTTGGATAATCATATTTAATTTCACTTTTATTCTTTTTATTTAGTTCTTTATTATACGAATCAAATTCCTCTTTGCTGACCAATAGTTTAAATTCAGTTAACTCTATATGTTCATAAAATTCTGAAAACTCTTCTTCTCCGTTATTGACCATTGTGGCATAACGTCCATTTTTCAATGTTTTATCTCCTGATTGGTAGTCTCCGTAAATTAAGTATTTGCCAGCACTTGTATATGATATTTGACAAGTTGTGTAATAAATTTTATCATTGGTACTTAATAAATACCGGTCAATTTCGAATCCATCAGTATCATAAAAATATATTGTACTATTTGTAAAATCTGTTGTCCAACCCATACAGAAAAGATAAACTTCATTAGTCTCAGGAATTATATTCATGTCAAGCCGTCGAATTTCGTTTGGTGATAATCCAGGCAATTCAATTTGATGCTTTTTAGTAATAAAGGTTTCCAAATTATAGGTATAGATCATGGGCCCAGTAATATTTTTTACTATCATGAACAAACAATTCTGTGTTACCACTATTTTTAAAATATCAGCATAGCCATATTTCTCGACAGGATAACTAATTGTATCTAAGTTATCTAAGTCGATTTTTATTAACCTAACATTCGAATTTGAATCTACATTATGCAGATATAGGTTGTTTCCATTAACGTAGTATGGGCTATTATAATAAGGTGAATTTGAATTTATTGAAATGGAATCAATTAAATTAAATTCATTAGAAAAGAGCCTTACTTTAAATATGGTAGAAGTAATACGTTGGCTAGCCAAAGCGAATCCATTCTTATTTTGATTTAATACTTCAAACGTGGAATAATTATTTTTATCAAGAAATTCGGAATTTGAAATTCGTTGGGTATATATATTTTCTGAGGTATAAACTTGAGAGTAAATCGAAACAAATTGACTAGTGAATAATATGAAGAATGTGGTCAACAATGTTAATAAAGTTAAGCGCATAGGTTAGTGAGTTTTATTTTAAAAATAGAGTGTGATTTTGACTTGCACTTTCTAAAATGTTAAAATGAAAGCATTTTGGTTCGATTTGACGGGCATACTATAGGTCCATTTTGGAAAGAAGGAGCATACATATTGATCAAAGGAAGTTAACCGTGATTCCATGTATAAAAGTAATAAAAAATTATAGAATATTTTGAATGAATTTAATACCATACTTAACATTAAAAATCCAACCACGATAGAGTGGCTGTGCTTTTTCTTTGTTTGGTGTTTAATGCGTTAAAGCTACATAAATTTGGGTTATAAGGTTAATGTGGCTGAGTTATCGTAAATTTGTAATACAAAGCATATATTATTAAATGGATTTTTCAGCATTTGGATTTGAGCAGGAGCTACTAGACGGCATGTCATCAATGGGTTTTAAGTCGCCCACACCTATACAAGAACAAGCAATTCCGATTATAGCAAGTGATAAGGATATTATAGCCTGCGCCCAAACCGGCACCGGTAAAACGGCTGCTTATTTGTTGCCTGTTATCAATAAAATTATCAAGCGTGGACACGGGTCAATCAATACCTTGATTATAGTGCCTACCAGAGAGTTGGCTGTGCAAATTGATGAGGCCGTTAGGGCTTTTACCTATTTTACTAACTTGAGTTCTATAGCAGTGTATGGCGGAAACGATGGCACCATGTATGAACAAGAAAAACGTTCTTTTAGAGAGGGCGTTGATATTATTGTTGGAACGCCCGGGCGATTATTATCACATATTTCACAAGGCTATTTGAAATTTGATA
The DNA here is from genome assembly GCA_031372705.1 of Bacteroidota bacterium. Classification (GTDB taxonomy): domain Bacteria; phylum Bacteroidota; class Bacteroidia; order Chitinophagales; family BACL12; genus UBA7236. The sequence continues at coordinate 35,801 of JANMLV010000278.1, forward strand.
CGCTGCAACATTTAATTTTAGATGAAGCAGACAGGATGTTAGATATGGGTTTTAGTGATGACATCAGTCGAATAATTTCGTATTTGCCGGAGCAGCGACAATCGCTATTATTTTCGGCAACCATGCCGCATAAAATTAGGTCTATTGCGAAGAAAATATTGAAAGACCCGGAACAAATTAACATCGCATTATCGAAGCCTGCTGAAGGTGTTAAACAGGGAGTTTACATTTTACATGATAATCAGAAAATGCCTATTTTACGAGAGATATTAAATAATCGTGAAATTAAAAGTATACTCATATTTTCATCTACCAAAGATAAAGTAAAACAATTGGAAATTGAATTGAAGCGATTAAATTATAACGTAGCTGCCATTCATTCCGATTTAGAACAAATACAACGCAAGGCAGTGCTGCGCAGTTTTAGTAACAGAGAATTACAAATATTGGTGGCAACGGATATTTTATCGCGTGGTATCGATATTGATAATATTGGCATGGTAATTAATTACGATGTGCCCGGTGATGCAGAGGATTACATCCACCGCGTAGGACGCACAGCCAGAGCCGATACCAAGGGTGAGGCCATAACATTTGTGAACCCATTGGATCAGCGAAAATTATTAAGTATTGAAGAATTAATTGAAAGTGAAATCACACGTTTGCCTGTTGATGAATCATTAGGTCCTGTTCCGGAATACGAACCAAAAAAGCGACGTGAATCTGCACACGGTCATCGTTCAGGAAATAGAAACGGCGGCAACAGAAATAACGGGAATAGAAGAAATAATAATCGACGTTAGTATACTCGTACTAAAATTAGTTTACAGTTTATTTTTTTACGTCGTATCAATTTTGCGGCCTCTGCGTGGGCTCCTTTTGCGTTCCGATGCAATCGGAATTGCGCCTGCCCGACTGACTAGGCGTGGAGAAACAAACACACCTTACAATAAACACATTTTAAAATATTTGAAAAAAGAGCCTCAACAAAACCTCCCAATTTAATTCCAACTCACCTCCAAAATTTTGTTCAATTTTGTTCAATCTTGCTCAATCTTTTAAATTAATTTAGACCCATGCAAATCCCAATACGCTTTTCCATAACTGCAATAAATTTCAGAACCGGGATTTATTTTCTTCGCTGCAATTAAACAAACGTTTCCATATTCATCCATTCCAATAAATGCATTGATTTTATGTTTTGTACCAACTACATCGTTGGCATATTTTGCAAAGCAATCTGTTTGTCCGCAATCGAGTGTATTGCCATCAGGTAAATTCATAAAGTAACTATCGGCTCCTTGTTTACTCCGTTGCGTAAAAGTTGATTTATTAATAACTTCTCCAAGAAAAACAGCAATAATTTCATCCTTAAACAGCGTAATAGCTGTAAAAAGGCCTTGTCCCGCTCCGGCGATAGTTGAACTTTCAATGTATAAATAGTCTGACTCAGGCGCCGAAACGGCATGCTCCGATTTAAGTATGCGTTTTTGATGGGAATTGGTTTTTGTCATAATTATGGTGCAAAGTTAGCGCAGTTATGCTTCGAAATTACGTTTATTATTATCTTTGGTCGATAAAATTTATATATGAAATATTCATTAAGCACTGTTATTTGTTTTATGCTTTTGTTGAGTTTTGGAGAGGTTGCTAATGCACAATCAAAAGTGCCTATGGGGTCATACTCAGGGGAGGACCAATCGGAGTTGGCGGCAAACGACAATCAATTTACAGACGGAAGATTTTATAAGAATTTGCAAGTAGATTTATTGGCGGGAGAAGGGATATTCCTTTACATGACCTCAACTGCATTTGTGCCTCAATTATATATGGCAGATTTGGCGCAAGTAAGTTGGGTAACGGGTACGGCAGTTGATAATCAAGATAATACAACTGCAAGTACATTAACTTTTATTGCAGAAAAGGACACCAGCTTTTTAGTTTTTTATACAAGCACCGAAACGGCTAAGCAAGGCGCTTTTGCTTATGGCAGCAGAAAATTGGATGCCACTCAAATGAAATATCCTGAGAACAACGAATTTTGTGGAAGGTTAACCTATATCATAAATAATTGGCTTTGTTTTTGGTATCTCCTACCTAAATATGATAATGGATATTTGGGACAAGCGGTATCAAATAGTGTTGTAGATGATAATGAAGGAACAATAAATTGGCTCAATGAATATGGTGAATTATTATATGAATTTGAGGATGTTGAAGCAGCAAAGCGGAAGTACGCTGAATTGATAGTGAGTGCTTCAATGTGCATAGATAAAGCGGCTTGGGAGATTGAAGCAGAAGAAACAATAGATTATGACGGCTCAAAAATTACAAACACTTATTTCACTATGACCGGCGGTGAAAATGGGGTATATTTACAATCCTTCAGCATTTCTTTATATGAAGATATAGACTATGGGGAATCTATATCAATTACATTATATTAAAAATAGATAAACTAAAAATGCATCCAATTAATATTAATTGGATGCATTTTTTATTAGTTAAATTAATTTTGCAATGTAATAGGCACTGCAACGGAAGTAGAATTATCTTTTTTGTCGATAGCTTCAAATAATACTTCAGCATCAGTTGATAAATTATAGGTATCAACTACGTATTTATCTAAATGATAGGTTTTAATATTACCAAAAATAACTACTTCCAAAGGCCAAATCAATATTGAATCGCCACCATTTATCAGTTTGACATTAAAATCTTGTAATTCAGAATCGTCTTCAACATCGGCCAATAAAAAAATGGTGTCGCCGAGCATGTATACATCATTTGAATCGGGTTCGTAAATTGTGATTACCGGCCCTTCCTTGTCCGGTACGCCTGTTTCGCTGCCTTTATCGCATGCCATCATTAAAAGAAATGCCGGTAAGGCTAGGAGTGTGGTTGTCGTGAATTTGCGCATAGTGAGTGTTTATAGGAATAAAATTAGGAATAAATTTTGAATTATTGGGTGTGTTGTGTGTTTGATTCCCCAGTCTATTCAGCCGGGCAGACCCACCTTATTCGGTCGGCAGGTGCAAAAGACGGGTAAACAAGTACATAATACACTCCATCAATACACTTCCAATACAAAAAACAGCTTCAACCAATCCTCCCTATCACATTCCACCTGCTTACCGAAATTTTGATCAATTTTGCTCAATCTATTTAAATTTTGTTCAATCCATTTAACTTTCGTTCAACATTTATTCCTGATTATTAAATAAAAAAGGCCGGGTTGCCCCGACCTTTTTGAAATGTTTCAATAAGGATATTATTCCTTCACTAATTTTATAGTTTCAATTGTATTTGCAGATGCAGTAGTTACTGTATAAATACCTGCAGCAAAATTGCTGATGTCAATATTAATTGTTTCACCATTCATGCTATTTACATTTAATGATTTAATTGATTTTCCGTTAATATCGGAAACTTCGATTGTGCCATTAAATGAAGCAGGAATACTTACATTAAAATTGTTGTTAGCAGGGTTCGGGAATACAGATGAACCAATTACATTTTCTGCTGCTGTGCGCATTACATATACCGGAAATGCACCTGTTGTTCCATCGGCTAATGTATAATATAAACCAAAGCCAAGGCTACCTTCAGGATTTAATTCCGGAGATAAGAAACCGCTTGCAAAAACAACTGCACTTTGACCTGCAACAGATTCTAATGCTGCTTCGTAAGATGCAACAACCACTTCTGGAGCATCACCAAGTGCAACATCAAGAATGTAAGTAGTATTAGCAGGAACAGTTTGATAAGCTGATACAGCACCATAAGAAACGTTGTCTAATAATGTTGCTACATCGCGTGCAATAATATCTACTGTTGGTGCATCGGTGCAACCGTGTATGCCGAAAAATTCAAGACCATTTGCACGGTCGGAACGAAATTCAACATTTTCTTTTACGAATACAGTGAAGGCAATTGAAGCGCCATCAGGATTCGGGTTGAATAATTCAGGTGTTAAAACACCATTAGCCATTGCAACATAACCGTAACCGGCTTTAAATGTTGCAACAATTGTTGTAATTGCATCATCAACTGATTCACTTGTTGGCGGAGCAACTGCAATACTTACCGGTACATTACCCGGAACATCTATGTATGGAGTTGCTGTTCTGAATTCAAAATTGTCGATAGCTAAAGCACCGTCAACATAAATATCTACCACTGCTGCTGCAGGGTCAGCTGCGTTATGAATTACTTGTAATTTAGCAGTTGTAATAAAAGGCAATTGATTTACAGTTCCATCAGGCAATGCATAAAATAATTTAAATGCTTTACCTCCCGGATTTAATGCTGGATCAAAAAATCCACTTGCGAAAATTACTGCTGAAGCGCCACCTGCATTATCTAAAAATGCACGTGAAGTAGCAACAATTAATGAAGGTACATCACCGGGTGTAACATCGATATAATATTTATCGGCAGGTACACTTACGTAATCTGTAAAATCGGTATAAGTTGCGTTGTCAACAACCGTTGCAACATCACGAGCAATTGCATCAACTGTTGGAGCATCAGTTGCACCATGGAAAAATACAAAGTCTAAATTGTTTGGATCTAATGCACTTTCACGCATCTCGTTGCGCACAAATAAGTTGAATGCTGTGCTTACACCATCAGGATTTGCAGCAAAACCGGCAGGATTTAAAACACCGTTAGCAACGATAACATATTTGTCGCCAGCAGTTAACGTGTATGTAAAATTTGCAATCGCATCATCAACTGTTAAGCTTGTTGAAGGAGCAATGCTGATTGTAATAGGAGTTCCTGCAGGCGCATCAATGTAAGGTGTAGCCGTGCGGAATTTAAAGTCGTTTAATAATAGACCACCGTCTAAGTATACGTCAACGAATTTAGCTGCAGGGTCTGCAGAGTTGTGGATTACCTGCACTCGGGCAGTTTGCGAAAATCCTAACGCTGTGGTTAGAATTAAGCATGAAGAGAGAATAATTTTTTTCATAAAGTTTTTTTGTTTGTTATAAGAGGTAAAACCAATTGAGCATTTGATTGTTCAAGAAATAAAATTGTTAAATTTTATATTTTAATGAACAATTTTTAAAAGCTATAATGCAGTAACGTTTTGGCGTATTTTCGTTGAGAAGTGATACGAAAACTTTAACAAATATTTTAGATAAGACATGGTTTTTGTTACACAAATGTTTCAACAAAATTGCTGCAACCTTGTGAATTAGATTTTGCATAATATTTATATTTTTAATATGCCGTGAAGGTGCAGCCTAAAAATATTTATATTATTACATAATTGCCTTTTAGCTTTACATTATTCACATCTATGAATATACGGTATAGCTATTTAACCAACTTTAGATTAAAAGTTAATATAATCTGAATCATATCATGAGCTATGAGTAATATAACGCAATAAGCTTCTAGTGCAGGCTTACGGCCATTAACATCTAGCCATTTTTTTCTTTTTACCGAGTTGACCTTTTTCGATTGATTTTTCAATGTAAACTGCTGCTGAAGGCACTTTGCAAGCAGTTCCGTTCATATCAACCATTACAGTTCCAATTTTTGCTGCGGCTGCGGTTGACTTAGCGGTTAATTCCTTTATGTATACTCCGGTTGCAATTATAAAGGAATTCATGGTATGGCGAACGCGGTTGGGAGAGCTATGTATATTTTTTACAATATGGTCGAGAAGTTCACTATACTTTTTGATATCTATATCACTATCTTGTTTCACCGATGCAACATTTGATAAAGTTGCCCAGCCGGCTGCAGCTATTGTTTCTTTGTCTGATTTAATCCATTTTAATCCAAGGTCAAAACCAAATTTAGTTTCAGCAGCAACCCACGGTACAGCAAATTCATTTAAATATGACCAGTATGCTTGCTTTAACCATTCTTCTAGCTGTTCGGAGGTAATTTTAGTCTCATCTGCCATTAATCCGGCAAGATACATGGCATCCGAGTTGCCGGTTTTATATAGCTCCAGTGAAAGGGCATGATTTTTTTTCGTCTGCTTTAAAATGGTTTTTAAATCAGCAATTTTAACACCAAAAAATGGTTCTCTCGCACCATGTTTTGTTAATGTTTTTTTAGTTTGCGCATCGCCTAATTTTTCTAATTGATGCATAATCTCATCAACGTTCATATAATTGATTTAGCTTTTAAATTTATAGTCCAAATATAATAAAAAATATTAATTGAATTTCTAGTAGGAATAATTTAACATTAATTTCAAATAGATTCAGATATATCGTAAAACCGACTATTTCAGTGCTCGTCTAACTTTGAATAACGATGTTTTGCTATTGTAGATAGTTAAGCTTGTCTACTTGATTTTACTTTAGTTATTCAGTGTATTCCTTCATCATTAAACATGAGGGCGCCGGCACTTCAATTTCAAATGCAGTTTTTGTGAGCAACCCTGTTTGCATATCTCGTTTAAACACAACAATATTATTGCTCAGTTGATTTGCAACCAATAAATAATTACCAGAAGGGTCTATTGTGAAATTTCTAGGGTGATCGCCAAATGTTGGTTCATGACCAATTAGTTTTAATGTGCCTGCTAGAGTGTCGATTGAAAATATGGCAATCGTGTTTTCATTGTCCCACCTATTAGAGGCATATAGAAATAAGCCATCAGGTGAAATATGAATGTCAGCACTGTTATATACTTCCTGCAATTTTGAGTAGGCAAAAATAGATTGCATAGGTTCAATAGTCCCTGCTTTATAATTAAATGCCGTTACTGTTCCACTCAGCTCATCAATGCTATATGCAAATTGATTGTTCGGATGAAAAGTAAAATGCCTTGGACCACTCCCCGGAAGCGCATTGTAATCATTTTCCGGGAGCGAAGTTAGTGGCAGACTATCCTTTGTAGAAAATTCAAAAATTCTGATTTTATCACTCCCTAAATCCGGTAAAAATAAATACTTGTAGTCAGGAGAAAATACAGTTGCATGAATATGCGCTTTTTCTTGCCGACCGGTATTAATACTGTTGCCTGTAAATTGAATTAATTGAGTATAGGGATTTAAACTGCCATCGGCATTGGTTGTAAATGCTGCAACACTGCCACCTGAATAATTGCCGCAAATTATATGTGTATTATCGCTGTTTGTGGTCACGTAAACGGGATTGTCGCCGCCACTGCTTTGTTTGTTGATGAAAGTGAGGCTGCCTGCTTCCACGTCAAATTTGAAAGCAGAAACACTGCCGTCGTCTTTTAATTTGGTATCAGTGCAAGCATAAATATTTTCACTGTTAGGTGCAACTACAAGAAATGATGGGTTGGTAATATTTTCACCGGTGCATATCAAGTCCAATTTTCCTGTTGCGGAATCAAAATTGTAAATGTAAATGCCTTTATCGGGTTTGCCTGCTGTGTATGTTCCTACAAACAAACAAGTTTTTGTATTTTGTGGCACAGCAATAGTGCAAATTGAAAGCAGGAAAAATAGTAATGCTATTTTAAGGATAAAACGGTGGGTATTTGCTGTCATTTTATTTGTTGATGTTCGAAATTGTTCAGACGGTATTAATAACTAAAGCAGCACAAAGGATACAAATACTTTTGTAATTAGTCTCTAAGATGCAGCTTATTATTTAATTGATTCACAATAAAATGAAGTTAATCATTTTGTATCAGTGCTATAAAAATCCCAGCATGCCTTAGTAATGTCAGCAATTATTTTTTCGTTAGCAGCTTCATTTTCTCTAGAATCGGTAATTAAAACACTTAGTATAAAGAACTCGCCATTCGGCAGAAATATAATGCCGATATCATTTACCGCTGCTGTTATGCCGGTTGTTTTGTCGGTTCCTGAGGAGCCTGTTTTGTGCGCGATTACGGCATCAGCAGGGAGTTGGCCCCTGAAACGCATCATTCCTGTAGAAGTGGCTTTCATTGTTTCCCATAAAAAGGTATGGCTCTCGGCGGAAAGTAAAGAATCATTTTCATAGAATGCTTTTATTACGTTTGTTGCCGAATTCGGTGTAGTCCAATTCTTGAATTGTGTTTCCCAATCTTTTTGCATTTCTGCTTCATTTACTATTATTGATATATCTGTAAAATTGTTTTTTGCAAAATATTGATTAACTTTTTCCGGACCACCGAGCAATCGCAATAACATATCACAAGCAACATTGTCGCTTTGCGAAACCGCATATCCAATAATTTCGCCAATACTTAAACTTGTTCCAACAGGATATTTTTTTGCCATTGGACTCCACGTACCGGGCATCAAATCTTTTTCCGAAATAGTAAGTTGTTGGTTTAAGCTCAAGTTTCCTTTATCAACTTCAGCCAAAACAGCAATTGCAATATGAAATTTGAACACACTTTGCATTGGAAAATGGGCATCTCCATTTATGGTAATCGCATCGCTTCCGCTGTTACCAATAAGGGATACACCAACAGTGGCGTTTTTTGTGGAAACAATTTCATTTATTTTATTTTTTAAAGTGTCAGTCGGTTGAGCGGTTGCTTGGCAGCCGGTAATCAGGATAAAGCTTGCTATAGCAAGATTGAGCATATTCATATTTTTGGGTAATGGTTTATAAATTAAAATAGTTTATTGATTATTTATTTAAAGTATTTGCTTAATTGCAAAAGAATTTTTTAATACATTATGGATTCCGACCAAACAACAAACTGCCATCTCCATAACTCAAAAACCTATAGTCATGGTCTAAAGCATATGCATAAACCTTTTTCCAATCGTCGCCAATTACCGCAGCTATTAATAATAATAATGTTGAACTTGGTTGATGGAAATTTGTAATTAATGCATTTACAATTCTTAAGGTATAAGACGGCACAATCAAAATTTGTGTTTTGCAAATCAGCTTAGTTATTTGATTATTTTGCAACCAATTCAGTAACGATTGCAATGCCTCAATAGCATGAACATGTTGTGGAAGGTTATAGGCATCCCATTGTGTAATGAGGATTTCATTCAGCGAAATGTTAATATTCATGTTTGCCTTAACGCCCATCCAATACAGTGTTTCAATAGTTCTTAATGATGTAGTGCCTACAGCAACAACGGGATTATTATCAGTATTATTCGAAATCTGCGCCATTATTTTTTCAATCAACGCAATATTTACTTCTATCCATTCGGCATGCATTTCATGTCCTTCAATTGTTTCACTGCTAACCGGTTTAAACGTGCCTGCGCCTACATGCAATGTCAGGTATTCAATTTGTGTGTGTATTGATTTAAGATGGGCAAATATATGAGGTGTAAAATGTAATCCTGCAGTTGGTGCAGCAACAGAACCTTTTTGCTCAGCATAAACTGTTTGATATCGCGTTTCGTCAATAGTTTCTTCCTTACGCTTTAAGTAAGGTGGAATAGGCATTTCTCCGAACTGTTCTAAAATACTGGCGAACGCAATATTGCTCGGTTCCCAATTAAATTGTATAATAAACGTATTGCCTTGTCGCTCCGCAATTTCTGCATGTAAAGTGAAATCTTTTGTTTGTAAACTGATGCTTGGCTCATTCCATTTCACTAATCTTCCCACTAAACATCTCCATTTAACACTGCCTTTCTGCGCCATGGCAGTTGATAATTCAGCATGCTCTTCAGCCGGTTCCAAGCAAAATAGTTCAATTTTTGCACCGGTAGAAGTTGTAAAAATTAACCTGGCCTGAATAACCTTCGTATTATTAAAAATAAGCAGCGCATTTTCAGGCAGGTGCTTATGCAGGTTGCTATACAAATCATCAACAATGCCACCATCCCTATAAACCAATAATTTGCTCGAATCTCTCTCAGCCAAAGGGTATTTAGCGATTTTGCTTTCCGGCAAATCGTAGGTATAGTCCTTCATTTGAATGTGTTGAGGTTGCATAAATGCTTGTAAACGCTGTTGAGTATGCAAATAACGTTAATTATTTGTGTATGAGGTAATAATTAATGGCTATTAAATATGAAATATTCACTAACCAATTGAACCCCAAATCCGTATGTATGATAGTCAACAAGTTGGGCTAAATACAAATTGTTTTTGAAGCAGCACCATCCTGCACGCCAATGTCATCCGCACCGGCTTTCCGTTCCAACTTCTCGTCCGGCTAAAATGCTTCGCAGCCGTCCTGCGGGGTTTCCACTGCAATCCGGACTAACTGTGCAGCTTAAGTTTTTCATTAAGATTTATTTAACCAACATATGAAACGCTGCTATTTTATTTACCAGTTATCTGCATCAATTTCATATACATCTTCTGTAGGATAGTTATAATCATTTACTAATCTTTCCTTAGTTACCATTTGTCCTGATGGGTCAATTACCAGACCTAAAAATTTGTCCATAATCTTTGTATCAATGTTTCGAATTATTTGATCGGTAATTTCTACGGAAAATAAATAGGGATAGCTGATTTCCATTATCCCATTATTTTGCATTAATAGCCGATTCAATTTTTTTCTAAAATTTATTAAATCACAATAGTTGCTGGTTATGTCACCAATTAGCCACGGTCTTTGCTGTGGCATGGTAATTTTTCCTGTTTGTATAGTGTTGTCCATTTCTGCTAAGATGTCTTTGTAAACAGAAAGTGGGCGTAACTCAATAAAATCACCTTGCAAAAAATGCTTAATGCTGATTTTTAGGTCTTGTTTATTATAAATTTCAGGTGTAAAATAATTTAAAAGCACATCTATTTGCCTATATCGAATCTCATAGCTCGAATTGAGTTTCATCTGATTGAAAACCCAATTAGATGAATCAGGAATCATGGCAACAAATTCAAGCACTTTTTCTATAAGGGTGATTCCGGTAATTTCTATAGGGTCGCGTGGCATGGTTATAATTTATTTAGGTCAATTTAAAAGGCCCACTTATGTATACTTCAAAAGTTCTTTTACCAATTTAAATACAGTTGTTGATGATTCTTCTTTTGCCGGGTTTTTGTGGTTAAGTTTATTGTAGTTCCTCTCTGCTCTTTTTATTGCTAATTCCACGCGTTTTATTTGAGATTTTGAGTCAATGCCATCAAGAATCTCAAAAAAATCTTCTTCAATATATTTTGTTCCGGTGCCATCAAAACTTACATTAAACAGTTTTAAATACTTGTTTATTAGGGCACTATAATCCTTTCTATTTAATCCACCCCCTTGATGGTCATTTAAATGAAGTATCAACCAGTATTCGAAGGCTTGGTTGGAATAGGCGATTCCAAAGTTATTTTTAATAGCTAATTTAATAGCGTCATTGAAATTTGCATCTGAAAAATTATCTTTATCAAATACAACCCAAACCTGGTCGTAGTTTCCTTTTTTTGATAGTTGGATAGTACGTTTTACCAAGGAGACTGTATTACATCCGGCACCTACCGATTTAACTGTAGCAGAAGTAACTCTAAATTGATTGAAATACGAAGGTTCAGTATTTTCGCCTTCGCAAACAATTAAAATAGATGGTTTTTCAACCAACTCAGGAGCTACACGAGTTAAAACAGGTTCTTTCCTCCTTTGCGCTTTCATGAGTGCACGATGTTGCTCTCTCTTTGCCTGCTGTATGGCATTTTTATTTTTCATTTTCAGCCAATGAAAATTTTAGATTGTCAAAATTGCTTAAAAACGGCACAGCGCCATATTTTCCTCTTATATAATTTTCTTCAAAAGGGTCATTTTTTCGTACTTCATCTGATTTGAAATCGGCTAATGAATACAATTTAGCTGCTCCATATTTATCCTTCTGGGTAAACCAAATTTGATCACGGCGAAATAACCCTGAACTTAAAAGATTCGTGTCATGTGTATTGAAAATTAATTGTGCATTTTTTTTGTTAAATTCTTTGGAATTAAATAGGGCTGCAATTTTACAAACTAAATTAGGATGTAATTTCGAGTCTAATTCATCAACAACAAGTGTGTAACCATTTTCCAGCACATCCAAAATTGGTCCGGTTAAAGCGAAAAATTTAAATGTGCCAGATGACTCATCTTCATTCATTGAAAATAGTACATTTGCTATTGCGTGGTTGTTGCTGTCATATTTTTTATGTGTGGTTATGACATCCGAGGCGAATTCTGCCTTTTCATCACGAATCTCCTTAATAATTTTCTCCTGCATTTCATTAGACATATTTTTAGGAAGATTATTTATATCTACTTTTTGCAATTGAATATCCTGTATACTGAGATCTGCTGCTTTTAACAAGCTCAGTATTTTTGCCTTCTGCTCTGAATCTTTTGATTTACTCATAGTGAATCCTTGGTAACTCGATTGGTTCAGTCCGGAAACCGGTTTTAATTTATTAAACCAATCAAGGACATTTATTGCTGACTTTTCATTAAATTGTGCTGCGACCGAAATTAATAAGGCATTTGTTCTTACCAGTTCTTCTTTAACTACTGTACGCCCCTTTGTGAAATTCCTTTCGTGTATATTAAATGTCTGCCCTTCTCTGTAGTATAACTCCACTTCTTTGGTTTTATTTTTTTCATAAAGCCATTCAGAAACAATAGCATTAACATTCACTTCGAAACCATATCTAAATTGTGTATTTTTATGAAGGAAAATAATCTCAAATTCGGATGGTTCGTTTTCGGTTTCTGTGCTGAGTTTAAACGAATGTGCATCAATTGATTCTCCTTGCTGGCTCTCTTTCGAACTGTTTAAGACAAAATACCGCATAAAAACAAAGGCATCCATAAATTTACTCTTCCCACTTGCATTAGCACCATAGATAACTGCGCTTTTAAGCAGCCTGTGCCCAAAATTTGGTTCTGCAATAACATTTTCAGCCTCCCGCTTTTCTTTGTCATAATTTGACGCAATCAGGCTCAAAGT
>JANMLV010000289.1:0-3757 GCA_031372705.1 Bacteroidota bacterium
GGGACAAGATCATTGACGACTTGACTAAATTGACAAAGTTTAGTGTGAAAAGGCACCAATTAAAGTTGGTAGTAAATTTAACGCCCTTATTGCAAGCACATTTTATTTTTAGCAAGCGCACAAAACCAACCCATTAAAAAATAAAAAGAGCTCACAATCACAACGCACGGGGAAGCTAATTTGTAGTCTGAAAAAACCTATGTGGAAATTGGCAGCTTATAACACGGGCTAAGCGCAAGGCGGGCAATTAGAAGCTAATTTTGTAGTTCAGTATTTCTTTTGTAAGTTTGTTGTAGGTTGACAGTTTAGTGCATCGCAAACCCGCCCTGCGTTTAGCCCGAAACCGTTAGCAGTAATAATAAAAACAACACCCTAAATTCAAGAATCCAACGCAACAAATTGAAAAACTTAATTTTGTTGTATGGAAACCAAAGAATACCATCGATTGACCTTTAGAGAACGAGTAATCATAGAAACACATCTTGGTCAGAAAATGTCTGCAAGCTTTATCGCCAGACAATTAAATAGAAGCAAATCAACTATCTCAAGGGAACTCAAGAAATATGTTCCAAGACCTGGAGATATTTACAATGCTAAACAAGCCGATTGGTGTTCTAAAGAGGAATATGTCAGTAAAAAGTATCATGATAAAATCTCAGCGTATCCTATGCTTAGATGGTATGTTTACAGGGGTTTATTGCTCAATTGGACACCAGAGCAGATTTCAGGTAGTATTAAGAGAATGTATCCAGGAGATGCAATTATGAGTATCTCTCATGAATCTATTTACATGTATATCTATAAACACAGACAAGCCAAAGTGAATAAAAAACTGATCAAGCTTTTGCCTCGTAGCAGATACAAAAGAAGGAATCATAGTTTAGGCAAACCTAATAAACAAAGAATCAAGGACCAGATCAGTATTGAACAAAGACCTGCCTCTGTTGAGCTTCGAGAAGAAGTAGGTCATTGGGAAGGAGATCTTATCATTGGATCAAAGCAAGCTAGCGCAATTGGCACTCTTGTTGAAAGAAAGTCTAGATACACTCACATAGTAAAATTAGAGAACAGAAAATCAAAAACCGTCACACTTGCCTTCAGTAATAAAATTAAGAACATGAACTCAACCTTTAAAAAATCACTCACTTATGACAATGGAATTGAAATGGCAAATCACAAATGGTTCACTGAAAATACTGGAATGACGGTATACTTTGCGCACCCTTATTCTTCATGGGAAAGAGGTACAAACGAAAATACAAACGGACTTATTAGACGATTCTTTCCTAAAGGTACAGACTTCAATAAAATCAGCGAAGAACAAATTATGGAAGTAGAAAAAAAGCTCAACAATAGACCCCGAAAAATCATTAATTACATGACACCATTTGAATTTATTGAGCAGGAAAAACGTAATGCGAAGAAAGGTTATTCTGATAATTTTTTTGAGCCCCAAGCTCAGAAAAAAATTATCGGAAATAACAAGAGGATTGCTAATTTTGCAAAGAAATAATTAATAACTAGTTGCGTTAGCACCTTGAATCTACCCGGGACGACATTGACTTCCAAAGCTAACGACTGACGTGCACACAATAAATATTTGTAAATTAGCTTGCTCTTTAAAAGGCCGATACAGAGATTGTTGCGTAAAAGCACGTTAGAAATCCTGGTTGAAATGTAAAAGGACTTTTTAATATAAAGACCTTGAGATGACTTCAGTGGTGATACAACTTGTAATCCCGTTCATAATAATTTCACTTCAATAATACATTTCTTTAGAGCATTTTTATTAATCAATTAAAAAGGAAAAAATGGAAAAGAAAAATGTAAAAATGGAAGTAATTAATCCCAATGCCGCAGGGATTGATATTGGCAGTCGTTCACACTTTGTTTCTGTGGGACAAGGCTTGAATGATGTTCGTGAGTTTGGAGTATACAATGAGGACTTAAAATCAATAGCTGTTTGGCTCAAACAAAATGAGATTGAAAGTGTAGCCATGGAAAGCACTGGCACTTATTGGCAAAGTTTGTTCGCAGTTTTGCAAGCAGAAGGTTTTCGGGTGATACTCTGCAATGGAAAGTTTACCAAAAATATTAAGGGTAAAAAAAGCGATGTGCAAGATTGTCAATGGATACAAAAACTGCATACAATGGGTTTGTTAAGCGGAAGTTTTTTACCAGATGAAGGTACAGAACAACTTCGTACCTACTGCAGACACAGAAGTAATTTATTAGAACAAGCAGCAGATACAACGCGCAAAATGCAAAAATACTTACGCTTGCTCAATTTAAGATTAGATGTAGTGGTAAATGATATTTGCGGTTTAACTGGCATGAAAATTATTGATGCTATTTGCAAAGGAGAAATAAATCCAGAAAAGTTAGCTTCTTTTAGAAATGGGAATTGCAAAAAATCGGAAGAAGAAATTGCAAAAGCGCTTCAGACAAATGGGAGAAGTGATTATTTATTTACCTTGAAGCATGAGTATCAAATGTATTTAAACCTACAATCAAAAATTACAGAGTGTGATAAGGAAATTGAAAAAATGTTGAACCAACAAATTAACAATGATGATAATAAAAAGCAACATCAAATTGATAAAAAAGTTCACAAAAGGATCAATAAGAACACTCCAAAAAACATAGATATCAATTTACTTTCCTATCAGTATTTCGAAGGTGTAGATTTGTTAGCCATTGAAGGAGTTAGCTATTCAACCGTGCTTACTTTAATGAGTGAAGTTGGACATGGAATTCATAAATTTGAAACAGCCAAACAGTTCGCATCTTGGCTAAGACTTTCTCCAAACAATAAAATAAGCGGAGGAAAAGTACTAAGCAATAAAATACCAAAAGGAAGTAATCGGCTCAAAATTGCACTACGCAATGCAGCAAATGCAATTGGCAATTTAAAAGATACGGCATTATCTAATTTCTTTGCAAGAATATCGCATAGAAAAGGAAGAGTATCTGCAATTTCTGCTACGGCTCGTAAATTGTCAGTAATAATTTGGAATATGGTGGTAAAAGGTGTGCCATATATTCCAATGACTGAGTACCAATTTGTGGATCAAAAAAGAAAGAAAATTGCGGCTATGAAAAAAACGATAACTAAGTTTGAAATCACAACAGAAGACCTTGATTTTCAATTGTAAATCAACAACTTAGAAAACGTTAGTCATAACCCGTTGACGACTAACAACAAAAGACAGAGCTAACATTAAGCATTGCCAAACCCACGCGCCCAGCCGCACATTTTGGCACTTTCCCATTTTTGCAACCGCGACAGGCAACCCCACTAAAAATGTAAAAGAGCCAAAATTTTCCAGCGCACACCAACTCCAAAGTTTTTAGTTTGCCAATAAAAGAATAAGAACCATCGTTATATATATGTATTTTTAATATTAAATCTTTAACAAAATTTTGCAAATGGTAAATATTGTTTTGGTTTAGCAAATAATTGATTTACTACTTAACATTAAAAAACATTCGTAAATTATTGTTAGAATCCCATAAAACCAGCGTACCTAACAGAGTCTCAATTAGAAGATTTACTAAAAATAAAATTAATATGAAAAAACAAAATAACAGCTTGCTTATTCGTAAAGTACTCGTCAACTTCTTTATACAAGTCTTTACATTTACTAAATTTAGTCTCAATCTAAAATATTTTGATAGTACAAAAAAGTATTCCCTTCAAATTAATTCAATTTAATTTTCTAATTTTAAACGTTCAAATTAAAGATTTATGAAAAAT
>JANMLV010000293.1:0-33575 GCA_031372705.1 Bacteroidota bacterium
TTAAATGGTGCATTATCGTAATTAGCTCCGTACTAGATTTATCAAAAATCTATTATGAGTATTACATTTACACCAAATTATGACGGTCGTTTCTCAGATAAAAGAATTGAAAAACGCCTTGCAGATTTAACCCGAAATTTAAGTGTTAGGCCAGTTTCAGTAATACGACAGATTTCTGACAATGCAGCCGAGCAAAAGGCTTTCTATCGACTTCTTAAAAATAAAAAGGTGGAAGAAAAAATATTAATAGAAGAAATTGTGAGTCGAATTCAACAGCAATGTCCGAATAAACATTTGTTAGTTCTCCAGGATACGAGCGAAATTAATCTTACAGCAAATCGCGTTAAGATTGACCCTCATAGTGGAATAGGACAATCAGATAACGCCGATAACATGTATGGATTTAAATTACATCCCAGTTTAGTGATTGATGCTGAGACACTTGTCCCACTTGGTTTTTCTTCAATCAAGGTATTTCATCGGCCGGAAGATCGGCCAGATAGATTACAGCGCAATTACAAAAAGCAGCCTATTGAAGAAAAAGAATCGATGAAATGGATAGAATCAGCTGAAACTAGTAAGACTGTTTTGGCCAATGCTAGTATGCTTACAATTGTAGAGGATAGAGAGGGAGATATTTATGAACAATTTGCACGAGTTCCGGATGAACGAACTAATTTAATTGTGCGATGTCGAACATCACGAAGGTTAGAAAATGGCGGTGATATGTTCTCGACTGTAGAACAAACCAAAGTAACGGGTAGATATGTATTGCATTTACCGACAGATTATCGCAAAAAGAATAGTGGTAGAGATGTGAACATATCTGTTCGATTTTCTAAATGTGCCATTAGTAAACCTAACAATTTAAGTGTAAAAAACCACCCAAAAAGTTTAGATGTTTATTGCATAATAGCAACTGAAGAAAGCAAAAAAGCAAATCGTATTAGTTGGCGCTTGCTCACCACACATCCTATATCCAATTTTGAACAAGCCATGCAAATAATAAATTGGTATGTCGCTAGATGGAATATTGAACAGGTATTTAGAATATTAAAAACAGATGGTTTTGATATAGAAAACACCGAAATATCAACTGGCTGGGCTGTTCGCCGTTTGATAATATTACAGTTAAGTCTTGCGTTGCAAATATTGCAATTAAATCTGAGCTTAAAAGATAAAGCAGAAGGTCTGCCAATATCAGTAGCTTTTGACGACGACCAAGTTAAAATCTTGCACCAATTAAATAAAAGATTACAAGGCACAACAACGAAACTTAGTAATCCTAACAAACCCCATTCAATAAAATGGGCAGCATGGATAATTGCACGTTTAGGTGGTTGGAAAGCTTACACTTCTCAACGACCGCCGGGTGTAATTACATTAAAAAATGGGCTAGATTATTTTCAAATACTATGCGATGGTGTAAAACTAGCAAAAGATGTGGGTACACGGTAGCGGCGTAAGTCAGGCAGGATCCTTTTCATTTCCAACAATCGGTAATCGGAAAATGCGTTCTACTATATCCTGAATGTTTTAATCCATACATATCTTGAATGGTCCGTAGAACGGAATAATGATTGATATAGGTGTCGTAATCTCCTGCAAATACATGTTCTCCTGTAAAGGTTGTTACAATATGGTCGCCATCGTAGGCATAACTGCCTTCGTCGAAGGTGAGCATAAATAGGCTGTTATTACTTTTCGCCCATTCAATATAATCTGCAAAATGGGTTTGCAACCAAGTGTCGCCTTGGGCAATGGTGCCGTCGTGCATGTCGTTAATCAAATTTGGAATTACGAAACTCACCGTAGGCAAGTCATTATAATTAGTTGGAAAAGCGGTAAAGGGTTGGTTCGCACTTGAATCTACCTGATTTAACCATGGTCCCATCCAATTAGCAACCGGATTGTGTTTGCGCACATATTGTCCATAAATATCGCCATCAAAACCGGCGTAAGGCAAATCTTCGCTATAGGTTACAAATGTATAACCGGCATCTTCGAGCTGCGACGCCAGGTTTGGGGTTTTAAATGATTTTGGCGGACGGTCATTATTTATAACACCCTGGTTGTCGCCGGAAAAAAACATGATATAATTGGGCTGACTCGGGTGGCCGAGCGCATAGCTGTTGGTAAAAAAGGCGGTGTTGGAGTCGGTGCGAAATGCGTTTATAAATGGTGCGTCAATGGTATCAACAATTTCGAGATAATTGTGATTTTCCATAAACACGATAACAATATGGTCGGGTTTGGGCAAAACATAGGCCGGTGGCAGTTCTGAAGTGCATGAAAATGCGGGAAAAACGAACATTAATCCAATAAAAATGGGTCGCATAGGCCTTTAAAAAGGTGAAATTACAAGAAACTTGCCATTTGTATATATTTATTGCTATCTAATTCGTACCTTTGCATCTCTTTTTTAAAAGCAGACGGAAGGTGTCGGCTTCGGCAAAAAAGCGTTCTTTAACTTATCATTTATAATTACCAAAAATACCTTGTTTTGCAGCATGCATATTATGTTGTAAAACCATAACGTCGACCATCAGGTTACGAACTGCGGGTGTGGTGAAATTGGTAGACATACCAGACTTAGGATCTGGCGCCGCAAGGCATGGGGGTTCGAGTCCCTCCACCCGCACCATTACCTCAACAGAAAGTCTGAATTCCTCAGACTTTCTGTTTTTTTACCCAAATTGCATTTTTTTTATTGCCTCTGGGAACCAAAAATCATCTTATTACTTTACACTATAACAACTTCCAAACAGTGAATATTTCAATTGAAAATTTAGGCTTACAGCACAACATTGTGCGTTTTACTATTGCTAATGAAGATTACCGCGGCCGCTACGAAAAGTCGCTGAAAGACCTTGCTAAAAAAGCACAGATTCCGGGATTTCGTCCGGGACACGTTCCTGCAGGTATGGTTAAAAAAATGTATGGTGACAGCGCTATGCTCGACGAGTTATACAAAATTGTAAACGAGCAAATGAATGCCTATCTCAAAGAAAACAACTACGAGTTACTTGGCGATGCACTGCCTGTTGAAGGTGAATTAGGCTTAAACATCGCTGAACCTAAGGATTATGAATTTGCTTATGAAATTGGGGTTCAACCTGCAATTGATTTGAGCATCAACCTCAATAAAGATAAATCGCTTACGCGCTATCAAATTGAAGCAAAACCTGAAGAGGTAGAGGCTGAGTTTCAGCGCATTTTAATTAAATACGGCGAGCGCAAAGATGTTGATACCATTGAAGAAAATGATGTGGTTTATGCCAATGCAACTGAATTAAACGCAGATGGTACGCCTAAAGAAGGTGGTGTAAATGCAGAAACGTATTTTAATCTCCAAATGTTAAACGCCGATTTCCAATCGATGTTTTTAGGTGCAAAACAAGGTGATGTTAAAAATATTGATGATGTGTTTAGCGTCTTTATAGGACATAAAGTGAAGATTGCCAAAAACATATTGCATTTAACAGAGGCTACTGAAGAGACAGCAGCAGAAATCAGTCCGAAATTTGAATTTAGAATCGACAAAGTTGCCAGAATGTTTCCGGCAGAATTGAACGATACTTTTTTCGACGCTATCAGCAAAGAATTTGGTGAAATAGCTACGGAGACTGAGTTACGCGAGAAAATTGGCGCGGCAATTTCACAATATAACAGCAGCGTTACCGAGGTTACACTCGAAAATGAGCTATTTAAATATCTTATCGATACAACCGAAGTGCCGCTTCCTGATGTCTTCCTTAGAAAGTGGTTCAGTAAATCGAACGAAAAAGATATTGCAGCAGCTGATTTTGAAGCGGAATTTGCCGATTTCACAAGCAAGTTGAAGCAATCGCTTATTTATCGCGAAGTGCAAAAATCGCATGAGTTGGGTGTAACTAACGAGGACATTATTCAGGAAGCCGTAAATACCGTTCGCGCAAGCTACGGCCAAATGGGTGATGATTTTGTGCAATACATTACGCAGAGCCAATTAAAAGACAAAGCGTTTGTAGAAAATATGCACGATCGCGTTGCACAGAAAAGATTTTTTGATGTCATAAAAGGATATATCACAATTGAAACGCAACCTATTACCCTGGAAGCATTTCAAGAATTAACTAAACAAGAACCAATAGCGTATGCAGAATAACGAATTTCGCAAGTATGCCGTGCAACATTTAGGCATGAGCAGCAATGGGCTCGACAGTTACATGAAAACAAGCAGTATGCATGTAACCAACTTTACGCCTTATATTATTGAGGAACGTCAGCTAAACGCGCAGGCACTCGACGTGTTTTCGCGATTAATGATGGACCGTATTATTTTTATGGGAACAGCAATCGACGATTATGTTGCCAATGTAATTCAAGCGCAGTTATTATTTTTATCGAGCGTTGATGCAAAAAGAGATATCCAAATTTATATTAATAGTCCGGGCGGCGTTGTGTATTCAGGTTTGGCTATTTATGATACCATGCACTATATCACTCCTGATGTAGCAACTATTTGTACAGGTATTGCCGCATCAATGGCTGCCGTTTTATTATGTGCAGGCACAGCAGGTAAGCGTTCGGGTTTGTCACACTCACGTGTGATGATACACCAACCATTAGGTGGCGCTCAAGGCCAAGCCAGCGACATGGAGATTACCTTGAAAGAAATTCTCAAGTTAAAGACTGAGTTATATAATATCATAAGCAAGCACAGCGGACAACCTTTCGACAAAGTGGAGAAAGATTCTGACCGCGACTATTGGATGCGTTCGGCCGAGGCTAAAGAATATGGTATGATTGACGAGGTATTGGTTAAAGACCCTAAAAAAGGGTAAATTTGATATGAACAAGATAGCATGAAGAAAAAAGAAACTGCCCATTGTTCCTTCTGTTTACGACCGAAAGAGGATGTAAAAATGCTCATCGCCGGTCAGGAAGGTCATATTTGTGAAACCTGTGTAACGCAGGCGCAGCAACTGGTTGAGGACGAATTATTGCAACCCGTAAAAAGATATAAATTCGCTTTGGCCAATTCTATGAAACCTCGTGCAATCAAAGAATTTTTAGATACTTACGTGATTGGTCAAGATGAGGCGAAGAAAATTCTTTCTGTTGCCGTTTACAACCATTACAAGCGTTTAAATCAAAAAACAAATGAAGATGTAGAGATTGAAAAATCGAACATCATGGTTGTTGGTCGTACGGGAACAGGAAAAACATTGTTGGCGCGTTCTATTGCTAAGTTTTTAAATGTTCCTTTTGCCATTGTTGATGCAACAGTATTTACCGAAGCAGGATATGTGGGTGAAGATGTTGAAAGCATTTTATCACGTTTATTACAAGTTTGTAATTACGATGTTGCCGCAGCCGAAAAAGGGATTGTATATATTGATGAGATAGATAAAATTGCACGCAAAGGCGATAATCCTTCCATCACCAGAGATGTTTCGGGCGAAGGTGTGCAGCAGGCATTGCTCAAAATGCTAGAAGGCACTGAAGTAATGGTTCCACCGCAAGGCGGACGCAAGCATCCAGACCAAAAAATGGTAAAAGTAAACACCCAAAATATTCTTTTTATTTGTGGTGGTGCTTTTGATGGTATCGAAAAAATTATTGCTCGCCGCACAGCAACGCAACTAATTGGCTTCAAACGCAACGATGATTTAGATAGCGTTGATCGCGAAAACTTATTGCAATATATAGCGCCTCAAGATTTACGCGGATTCGGATTAATTCCGGAATTAATTGGTCGTTTACCGGTGCTAACACATCTTGATCCTTTAGATGCTAAAGTGCTACGCGCCATTTTAGTGCAGCCTAAAAATGCAATCATTAAACAATACAAACAGTTATTCGAAATTGAGGATATCAAGCTCATTATTGATGATGCCGTTCTGGATTTTATAGTAGAAAAAGCATTAGATTTTAAACTCGGCGCTCGCGGTCTTCGCTCAATTTGTGAGGCATTGCTTACAGATGCCATGTTCGAATTACCAAGCACCGGCGAAGTAAAATCGTTCCACCTCACGTTGGAATATGCTGTAAATAAATTCAATCAATCGAAATTAAGCTTGCTGAAAATTGCGAGTTGATATTGCAGATATTTATTAAAAAAGCGGACTAGTTCCGCTTTTTTTGTGCGCGATAGCGTCCAGAGCTTGCTGGTGGTTTGGTTTTCAAGCAATTGTTTTCTGGATGTTGGATTAGAGATGTTAATTCGCTGCAATGATTCTCATATACCATTCTGTCACCCCTACAGGGCTGGAACCGGTGCTGTGATTGGCATACGGTGTTACCAATCTGTCGCCCCTACAGGGCTGGAACCGGTGCTTTGATTGGCATGTGGTGTTACTATTCTGCCGCCCCTACAGGGCTGGAACCGGTGCTTTGATTGACATGTGGTGTTACTATTCTGCCGCCCCTACAGGGCTGGGGATTGTCTAGTGATACAATCTTTCTACCATACTTTCGCCCCTACAGGGCTGGGTTTGTGCTAGGATGTCATTGTGTTACCGTTCTGTCGCCCCTACAGGGCTGGGTTTGTGCTAGGATATATATACATCCCATATCGGGTCGCAGACCCGATACGGACGGTTTCCATATCACATTTTGATTCATGTCACGTCAAAGCTAAATGCAATTGGAACACCGTCCCGGTTGGGTCTATGACCCGACAGAGCAAAAACAACCGTCGCCCCTACAGGGTTGTAACCTAACTTCTGTCCGTGGTTTGGTTTTTAACCAACCACTTTCGAGCACTTGATAGTTGCTATGAAGCCAATTCGGGAAAGCGGATGGTTGAAAACTAAACCGCGGAAACTTTAAGAGAAATGTGATTAATATTTCAACAATTTGATACCGTTGATTTCGCCTGTGTTGGGATTGGTGAATTGAAGCAAATATGTTGAAGTTGGAAGATGCGCGATGGAATAATTAAAAATATTAATGCCTTCATTTACTTGTTCGGTAAACTGCATCACTTTTCTGCCTGTTACATCCAATAAATTACACGTTAATGTACCTGTTGATAGTGCATTAAATTCAATTGAAATATTATCAGTAGCAGGATTGGGATAAATAGAAATATCGCCATTTGTATTTGCAAGGCGAATTGCAATAATGTTAGAATAATCGTAAGCTCCATCTATGTCAACCATTTTTAATCGGTAATAATTTATGCCTGCATATGGTGCGTCGTCGTAAAAAATATAATTAAGCGGAATTAAAGAATTGCCGGCTGCGTCGGAAGTTCCGATGGCGGTAAAATCAATGCCATTTAATGAACGTTGTATTTCAAAGTAATCAGAATTAATTTCGGTTGCTGTTGTCCAGTGCAATTCGTTGGATAGTCCATTGTTCCATCCTGTAAATGTTATTAATTCAATTGGCAATAAAAAGCATGCCGGCGTGGCTAATACAAACTCGCCTTCATCGGCACCAATATCTGGTGCTGTACCGGTGCCAACGTATCCCGGATTTCCAAAGCGGATATTACCTTCATAATCGGTAGTAATTGCCGGTGTTGCAATTGCAGTTGCGTGACTTTCGGCATAATCGGTTGCACCGACAGTAATTTTAAGATTATTAGGATAAGTTGCGCCGCCTACAAAATTTGGAACATCATAAAAACTATTTACTTCGCGTGTGCCGCCACCACTTAGCGACATGAAATATTTATACGACATGATATCTCCTGCCGTTAAAATATTGAAGCAAGGATCGTTGTTTAAATTATTTAATACAGATGTTGTTGCGCCGCCGTAGGCATAACCATTTTTAGCTGCGGCAACAGTTAAGCCTTCCACATAAACATAATTATTCGCAGCCATATTTAAATAATAAAAATTATTATTGGTTGTAGCTGCAATACTTGGTGTTGCAGGTGCAGTTCCGGCAGCTCCGGGAGTTGGCTTGCGCAAACAAGATGCGAGTCCTGTTCCTGCTGCATTTGCATTTACATAAATTATATTATTCCTTAAATCGAGTAATCCTGCACCATGGTAAAAACCTGTTACGCCAAAACCGGAACCACCGCTAAGCGTACCTTCAAATCCAAGTGCAACAGTATTGTTATAAACTCTATATGTATTACCACCCGCTGCAACATAAATACCGCTCACCGATAAATTGTTCGTTGAATTTGGAGCGGATAACCGTTGCACATAATTATTATAAATTTGTTGAATACCGGTGCCCGAAGTAACATAAATACCAATAACAGTTTCACTTGCAAGTCCCGAAATATCGCTCACATGATTGTTGTAAACATTTACTGTGTTGCTATTATTAAAAAGGTAAATTCCCGTTGGGTTCGAGTTTGTAGCAACATTATTGTGCAACACATTTAATACTTCATTATTATAAATATTAAACGTATTTAACGCAGCACCACCTCCAATTCGCAAACCGTTAATATTAAGCGGAGCTGTTCCATTAGAGGTTACACCATCTATAGCATTATTAAAACAATTTAAAGCAGTTAATGAGTGGGCATAAATTCCTACGATATGCGAAGCAGCATTGGTGCTCGAAACATTATCAACCGTATTACCTGAAATTGTATACGTTTGATTCGAAGAAGAAGATACAGAATTTACAGTTCCACAATTAATTCCAATTGAAGGACCGGCCGAAGAAATGTTTGAAATAGTATTTCCATTTACAGTTGAACCGGATGGCATAAAATCGATATTCAAAGCGGTTGTGTATGCTGTGGCACTTGTACCACCAACAATGTTAGAAATTTGATTATTATTTACATTTTTAATTTGAGCCGTAGTGCCGGTAATTCGAGCTCCAACAGTATATGATGGGCTTGCACTATTTACCGATAACCCATCGATAATATTATCTTCAAATGTTACAGTACCTGTTGCAGATGCACTAGCGTGATAATAGCCATAAAATCCACCTGTTGCACCAACTAATGCTGATGTTTTACTATTATTTAATAATTGATTATTTTTAATAGAAACAGTTGCCGATGTCACATTGTTATAAATGAGGTAAGAAACTGAAGTAGTACTTGAATTTAGGATATTATTTTGAATGATATTATCTTCAATCTCAACTGTTGTTGCATTTAATTGCTGGTCGATTGCTAAAAACGCACTTGTTGAAGCTGCGGCATAGCTACAATCTTGAATTGTATTTCCTCTTATAGCAACCGAGGTTCCACCTGCTGGTGAAGTTCCAACTCTTATGCCGGTCATATTGCTTGAAATACCATTCAATTGGAGCGAAATAGTATTATCTAAAATTGCAAAATCTTGAAAATAATTAAATGTAATTTGACCGGATATAAATATGCCATATAATGTATTATTATGCGGCACGCCTCCTGAGGCATAATTACTGATGTCATTATCTCTAATAACGAGTAGATCATTATAAGTAGCAAAAACACCAATTGCACGAGAGGTTCCTATGTTATATCCCCATTTATGAATAGTATTTCCTGCTCCCGCTATGCCAACTGAATTATTTCTATCGTAGTATGTATATGGAGATACTAAATCGTTATAACCGGCTATTACAATTCCATTAAACGCACCAAAAATTTGATTGCTGTAAAATTGATTGTCATCACTTCTTCCTTGAGCTGTTGTAATTACATGCAAAGTTGTTAAGGCTGTGCGCGTTGAATTTCGCATGAAAATCCCAACACTTCCAAATTCAAAATTAGTTGGTGCACTAGTCCAATAATTAGAATTTTGCAAGTTAATAGTGCAATTGCGAATTATATTATTGCTACATCCATTTGTATTACTTGGTTTAAAAAATGCATATCCATATTCCATCATGGCTGCACCGGAAACATTATTATCTATTAAATCGATGGCATCAATTGTTATATAATCGCCACCATTTATAGAAAAAATTCCATCTGAAAACAGGTCTGTTGCATCCATTGTAACCGTTCCCACTTGCGCATAAATTATAGGATTTGCCCCTACTCCATTCTTAATAAAAGTTATTGTTTTTGCAGCCGTTCCGGTTTGCGTTAAATTAATTCCATTAACGGGTGCTGTTTCGGTGTGACCGGCAGCAACGTTGCAAACTACATCACAACTTACTGATCCTGCATTTAAGGCTGTTACAAATGAAGCAATTGTTGGGTAACAAACGGAAGGCACATAATAATTGCCGCAAAAACCAATACTCGGCAAAACGGTGTAGGTATAATTTGGACCTCCATTGTTATTAACGTTTAATGTGCTCATATCATGCGCACGCTCGCCCGTTACGCCAACATCTGATAAAATTGCAACTGATGTTCTACTGCTGGTATAAACATAATAGTAAATGGTAGTACCGGAGGTTTGACATGGAATTTCGACAGTTCCGGTCGAGCCAACCATTGTTACTGTTAGTAATGTTGACGATAAAAAATTTGAAGTAGTAGAGTAACGCACAAATACGTTTTCTCCCGGAGAAGGGGCAGCTGCTGTAACAACAGTAACATAAACACTGTTCTCAGGATAAACAGCGCCACTTGGGGGAGATTGAGTAACCGATGTAATGCCAACCGGATTGTAACTCGTTTCTACAACACCCATATATTCATTTTGTGGAACACCGGGTGTGCTGTATTCGGTTATGTTAAATGTATAATAATAACCATTTGCAATAGTTGGCATTAAGCCTGCGCTTCCACCAAATCCGGTATTAAATAACGCTGAGGCAGTTCCCGCTGTCGGGAAAATATTCATATTGTAACCCGCTAATGTGAGTCCCCCTGTATATGGACGCCAAGCCGGGTCATAATCGAAAGGTGCTTCGTAAAATTCCCAATTTCGTGTTCCCGTTGGCGCTGAACTTGCTGCTTGAATGCGGGCCTGTCGGAAAATACCCAAATCGGTTAAGCTGTATGAGGTATAAGTACCATTTACAGTTTGCGTTCCCAATTGAGTAGGTTGCGCAATTGCATAATTGCTTAATGTGCATAATAGCGCAATTAACAACCGGTTAAGACGATTTAGTTTAATATGTATGTGCCTGAAACCTTGCATATTTAAAAACAGACTAAAATTAGGGCAAAGTTGCTATGATTTCAGCATTTTAACGGTGGAAAACTTGTATTTAATGCAATTTTATGATAATTCGCGATAAAATCAGTGAATTTCACCTTTAAAACACCCTGAATAGGCCTGCAGATTTAACAATTTGGCTACAAAGTTTAAACGTTTCACAAGCGGTAAATTCATTTACAAATGAACAAGTGCCGTCGCTTTAACTGTTCCATTCGGCGAAATAAGAGCAACATGATATGAACCGGCTGAAAGTTGAGGCAAATCGCGCATTGCTACATTGTTTTCTCCTTGCTCGAAAATGACATCGATTGCTACAATTAATTTACCGGAAATGTCTTGCAACTCAATGGTGTAGGCACCTGCAACAGATGTATTTACTGTAATATCGAATCCATTTGTGAATGGATTGGGTCCTACAAGAATCGATATATCGGGTTGATCTATTGCTGCGATTGCATTTGCGGTTGTTTCAGTTACTGTAACACAAATGTTGGCTTCACCACAAAATGCATCCAAAACTGTAACACAATACTCTCCCGGAGCCAAACTGCTAATATCCTGTTCTGTTGATACAAAACCATCCGGACCTGTCCAACTAAAAGTATATGGCGCCATACCTGCGGTTAATGTTAATGTAATAGCTCCATTATTCATACCAATTACTGTTGGTATAACATTGGCAGTTACATCATCTGCTTTAACATCAGTAAGTAGAAAAATACAGCAAATAAGCGTGACAAATTTTCTCATTTAATTAATTTTATTTTGTGTGATAACTTGAGTTAACGACAATTTCGTATTTACAAATGCATCTGCTTTTATAAACTGAATTGCATTGCTATCTCTATTAATAACCATAACACTATTATACATATCAAAAGTTTTAGATGCCATTACTAGTGGTTGGTTTCGATAAATGTATCTCACACCGTTACTTTCCATAATATATACATCATTTTCCATCACATACAATGAAAAAAAAGACTTTACTTCCATTGGAAATGATGCTGATTTATTCCAACTTTTTCCATCCCAAAGCCAAGCAACTAAATTATTATTAATTGCAATAAATTGATAAATACTATCGCCCATTGTCACCATATCGAAAAACAAATCGTCCATGTATAAATTGTTTTTATACGTATCAATAAATGGGATATTTTCGATGGTTCCATTTTCAATTGCTGCTTTATTTAAATATTGAGCAGGGTTATTAATAGATGTATATTTTTCGAGATTATTTAAAGCAATTTGTTTCAAAGATGTAGACCTGTCGTTTTGCGCATTTTCGGTAAAATTTATGGCGAAAAGGCTGTTATTATTGATATCCCAAGCAAAAGGCTGATAATTTATTGCACGTCGTTTAGTGCCTGCCGGAATAATATATTGCACTGCGCTATCCATTGGCTCAGCAATATTTCCAACCCACAAAATACCAATTTGATCTACTATTTCTATAGCATAAAAGGTGCTGTCGGCAATAATTATTTTCCTATCAAATTTTCCTTGCGCAAAACCTGTCGACAATACGAAAAACAAACATAAAATTAATCCGAATTTTTTCATCACCAAGTTTCAATTGAAGGATCAAAATCGGCGGCTTCTAGATCGGATGTTGCGCGCAGAATTGTAAAATCGGGTGAGGCATCTAAATCACCATCTCCATTTACATCAATGCCGATTCCAACTTCATCGCTGGTTTCTGTTCTACTCCATCCGCTAATGGCACCGTATTTTATTTCATCAAATGTTTCATATAATACGCCGTAACTGGCATCATAATATTTATCGTTTACAATAGCAATTTGATGATTGCTAAAACTGGAAGCAGGATTTGGTGCAGTTTGTCCCATAACGCCAATAAGATCATTTACTTCTGCATAATCATAAAAATAAGCTGTATCTGCATCATAATAATCAACTGCATAAACATTCACATAAGGCATATCTGCACAGTCGTAAGATGGTGTTCCAAAAGTCCAATCTTTTACCAAGAAACGTGAAATACTTCCACAGCCGGTTGATGAATAATCGGCGGTGATATTCATATAATTGTTGGGCTGACTAAAACCGTTAATTTTAAGCGTTGCCAAAAATAGTTGCGCCCAGGTGTAGCATTCGCCATCGGCATATTTAATGAGGCTTCCCAATGTTACGTTTGGAGAAAAAAGTTCTATGTAGTAACCCATTGGCACTCCGTCGGCACGCAGCACGTTATGATCGGTAAAATCGGCCCAAATCAAGTCTATCATTGCATCATCGGTAGTTGCACCGTCGGCAGCTTTGCAGGCGATATCGAAAACTGTGAGGTAATATTTGTATCCTGAAAATCCACCTTCGGGTTTTGGGGCTTGCAAGGTGAGGTAAACGATGTTCTCGCTGGTTCCTGCGGGATAAAAAGTAGTTCCATCGAGTGAAAACTCCCAATTGATGGTGAAATTTTCGAAATAGCGCACTTTATTATCTTCAAAGGGTTGATCGGCCGCTGTGGCGGGATAAGTAAATATATCTCCAACAGCAACAGTGGTTTGAACCGGGAAATCAATCCCTTCGGGTCCGAAACCGCGAATAAACAGCTCAGCTGGTGTATTTGCACAAACAAATTGTAAGGTTGCTGCCGATTTTAGTGTTGAGCCGCTTGGAAATGCAGCCGGGTTGGTTGTACCATCATCTGCCCAATGAATTTCACTATCAATAAATCCGGTATTGTCATCCTGACGGAGCTCAACCATATCATCCCCCGAGAAGGTAACAGATTTAAGATTTACAGTATAGTTAAAGTTCTGAGCACTTACTGTGCCAACAATTACAAGGAAAATGGATGTAAATAATAATCTGGTCATATCAGGATTTATAAAATAAAAAACCGGTGTCCAGCTCCTCTTCTGTCCACCGGGTAATATACATATGAAAAGAAATAATAATCTAAATAGTGATTCGAAGTTAAAACAAAATATTGAAATCCTAAAAAATCCTGCACAATTTTCACAGAAAGTTTACAAAACTATTAGTATTTGAGGCAATTGCCTTGCAAGTCAGTAGATGCAAGTTCTTATCTTTGCACCCTTATGGATGTTTACGATAAGTATGAAGTTGTAATTGGTTTAGAAGTGCACGCCCAGTTATTAACCAAAAGCAAAGCTTACAGCAGCGATATTGCTGCTTATGGCGGTGAACCAAATACGTATGTTAGTCCGGTTACATTAGGTCACCCGGGCACTTTGCCTGTTTTTAATGAGGAGAGTTTACAGTTGGCTATTAAATTAGGTTTGGCTACTAATTGCAAAATTACCGCCTATAACGAGTTTGCGCGCAAAAACTATTTCTATTCAGATTTGCCAAAGGGCTATCAAATTACACAAGATAAAACACCAATTTGTACCGATGGTTATGTATTGATTGGTGAATATGGCAAGGAAAAAAGAATAAATATTCACAGAATTCATTTAGAAGAAGATGCGGGAAAGAGTATTCATGATTTAGATCCTTTTTACACCTTGGTAGATTTAAATAGAGCCGGAACACCATTGGTTGAAATTGTAACTGACCCGGATATGCGCAGTGGCGATGAAGCTTATTTATATCTTACTGAAATCAGGAAATTGGTTCGTCATTTAGAAATTTGTGATGGCAATATGGAAGAAGGCAGTTTGCGTTGCGATGCAAACGTGAGTGTGATGCTAAGAGGTGCCAGCGAATTTGGCGTGAAGGTGGAAGTTAAAAACATGAACTCCATTAGAAATGTTAAACGCGCAATTGATTTTGAAGTGAAGCGACAAATTGATGCCATAGAAAATGGTGAAACTATTGTGCAGCAAACTAGAAGTTTTGATGCAGCAAAAGGAGAAACTATTAGCATGCGGAGTAAAGAAGCGGCTCATGATTATCGCTATTTTCCTGAACCGGATTTGCCACCATTTATTGTTACGGAATCACTGATAAATGATATTCAACATTCGCTTCCTGCATTGCCAAAAGCATTAATGCACCGCTATATTGATGTATTAAAGTTAAGTGCTTACGATGCAGAAATATTAAGCGGTGAAAAAGCGATGTCGAATTATTTTGAAGCGATAATATTACTTACTGACAATTATAAAGCAGCAGCAAATTGGATTCTTGGACCGATAAAAAGTTGGTTAAATGAAAATGCAGTTGCCATCGACGATTTTAAAATCACGCCAAAACATATTGCTGATATTATTGTATTAATTGATAATAATAAACTCAATTTTACCATTGCTTCGCAACAACTATTTCCTGCATTAATTGTTCAACCCGAACAAGATGCGGCATCGCTGGCAAAGGCGCTTAATCTAATTCAAGAGAGCGATAGCGGCATGATTGAGCAATTAGTTAATGAGGCTTTAGCTAAATTTCCGGAAAAGGTAATTGAATATCGCAACGGGAAAACAGGGTTACTTGGTTTATTTATGGGTGAGGTGATGAAATTAAGTCATGGCAAAGCTGACCCTAAATTAACCAGCAAATTAATTACAGAAAAATTAAACAGTTTACAATAATCGCAGTAGTGCGTTAAAACAATTAATATCTATTTAAAAAAACATCGATGCAAAAACAATTATTATTTTTATTTACGGCTTTAACGCTGGCATTTACATCTTGTGACAAAGCGGGCGGAGATGCCTTTTCTATTGAAGGAACTATAGCAGGTGCAGAAAACAAGAAAGTGATATTGGAAACCATGTCGTTTCCTGAAATTGGACAACCACAATACACTGTATTTGATACCATAATGGCTGATGAAGCAGGAAACTTCAAAATTGAAAACAACCTGCCTGAGCGCATGGTTTGTCGTTTATCGGTAGATGGTAATAAGCAGAATTATTATATTATTTCTGTTCACGACGAAGATTTAACAATTAAGGCTAACATTAACGAATCAGGTGTGCCCGAAGTAAGCGGTTCACCGGCAACAGCATCGTTGTTTGGATTTATGGGTGCATTGCGCAAATTCGATGAATATGCCATGACGATGAATGATAGTATCATGGGATTGAAATCTTCGGGCAACGATTCTTTATTTAATATTGTAATTGATGGATTAAAATTAGAATATCTATCCATATTCAAAAATTTTGCCGACACTACTAAATATGTTTCTAATGCAGCAATTGCGATGGAATCGATTTTTGTGAGTGATTTTCAATACATAAAAGATAAATATAATGTTTGGAATGCGGGCCCTGATTCTACTTCAATTTATGTAAAGGAAATGGGTGCAAAAATTAAATTGCAGGATAATATTTTATCGCAAAGTTTTATTGGCAAACCGTTTATTGATATTGTTCAACCTGACCAAAACGGTAAGGATATGAAACTTTCTGATTTAAAAGGACAAATTGTGTTAATCGATTTTTGGGCAAGCTGGTGTGGACCATGCAGAAAGGAAAATCCTAATGTTGTAAAGGTGTACAATAATTATAAATCGAAAGGATTTACGGTATTCAGTGTTTCGTTAGATACGGATAAAGCGAAATGGATGAATGCCATAAAAGATGATGGTTTAGTGTGGGCCAACCATGTGAGTGCATTGGATGATGCAAATAACAGAGCTGCCATTGATTACAGAGTTACAGGGATTCCAATGTCGTTTTTAATTAACAAAGAAGGAATAATAGTTGCAGAAAATTTACGCGGACAAACGTTAGAGAAAAAAGTAATGGAGTTGGTAAATCAATAAGGATAAACTATTAATACAACAAACTATAAGCAAAAGGCGACAATTAACTTGTCGCCTTTTTTTATTTTCTCACCGTAAAAAATCTTCGAATTCTACCCGGCTGTTTTACAGCATGTTTGCTTGCGTAATTTGCATTTTGCATGCGTTCTTCATGTTTGCGTTTTTTTGCAGCCACTACAAACAAAATTATTGCAGCAATTACCGGAAACAACACAAACAACAAATAAACCCCGGCAATTCCTCTTATTGTCACGTTACAAATATTTATAATTAAAGCTCGGTTTCAATTTGAGCAGTGTGTTGTAAATAAGTTGAATTACATCTTCCACATCTTGCTTGTGCACACATTCAACGGTGGTATGCATATAGCGCAAAGGCAATGCTATTAGGCAAGATGGCACGCCGCCGTTGGAATAAGCAAATGCATCGGTATCGGTGCCGGTTGCTCGTGAGGCTACATCGCGTTGAAATGGTATTTTATTTTCAGTGGCGACACCTTCTACTAATTTTAATAATTTATTATGCACAGCAGGACCTTTTGTTAGTGCAGGACCGCGACCGAGTTTTAAATCACCTTCAATATTTTTAGATATCATTGGTGTATTAGAATCGTGTGTTACATTGGTTACAATAGCAACGTTAGGTTTAATAGTATGTGCCATCATTTCTGCTCCACGCAATCCCACCTCCTCTTGAACCGAGTTAACAATATATAATCCGAATGGCAATTTTACTTTATTTTGTTTTAGCAATCGAGCCACTTGCGCAATCATAAAACCACCAATGCGGTTATCGATTGCTCTGCCAACAAAAAAGTTATCATTCATCACAAAAAAATCATCATCGAATGTAATTGGGTCACCAACTTTAATACCTAATTTTTCTACCTCTTTTTTATTGGTACAGCCGCAATCCAGAAATATATTCTTCATTTCCGGAATATCATCTTTCACCCTTCTGGTATGTATGGCAGGCCAACCGAAAATTGCTTTTACAATGCCTTTATCGGTATAAATATTCACGCGTTTACTTGGCGCAATAATATGGTCGCTTCCGCCGATACGCTCCACATAAATAAATCCATCTTCAGTAATAAAATGCACAGCCCAGCCAATTTCATCGGCATGCGCTTCAATTACCACGCGGTAAGGTGCATCAGGATTAATAACAGCTGCAACACTGCCATAATTGTCAACAATATAATCATCGCAATAAGGTCGCATATAATCCAACCAAATTTTTTGCCCTTCTGCTTCGTAACCCGTTGGAGCAGGGTTATTGAGATAAGTAGTTAAAAAATCGATTTCCTTATTTGATATGATTGACTTCTTTTTTGCTGTTGCCATTTTGTACTATTAATGGTGTAATTAATTTGAATGTGCTAATGTAAAATTATAATGGAATATTACCATGTTTCTTTTTAGGCAATTTTGCTACTTTATTTTTTAGCATTTCCATCGATTTAATAATTTTAATTCTGGTATCTGAAGGAAGTATTACTTCATCGACAAAACCTCTGAAAGCTGCGCGATAAGGGTCAGCAAATTTTTGTGTATACTCATCCACTTTCTCCTTTAATTTTGCAGCAGGGTTTTCGGCTTCTTCAATTTCCTTTTTGAAGATAATTTCTGCAGCTCCGCTAGCCCCCATAACTGCAATTTCTGCTGAAGGCCATGCGTAATTCATGTCGGCACCAATGTGTTTGCTGTTCATTACATCATAAGCACCACCGTATGCTTTTCTGGTAATGATGGTAATTCTTGGAACGGTTGCTTCGCAGAATGCGTACAATAATTTTGCGCCATTCGTAATAATTGCTCTCCATTCTTGATCTGTTCCTGGTAAAAATCCGGGAACATCTTCAAAAACAACTAGCGGAATATTAAAGCAATCGCAAAAACGCACAAATCGCGCTGCCTTTTTGCTCGATTCAATATCCAATACACCTGCTAAAACAATGGGCTGATTGGCAACAATGCCTATACTTCTACCGGCTACCCGTGCAAATCCAACAACAATATTTTCGGCATAATTTTGATGCACTTCCATGAAGGAGTTTTCATCTACCGTTTCATTAATTACATCTCTGATATCATACGGTTGATTAGGATTTTCAGGTATAATACTGTTCAATTTAGGTCTTGATTCATCTCCACCTTTATAGTCAATAACCGGAGCATCTTCCTCACAATTTTGAGGCATGTAACTCAACAACTGACGAATTTTTTGAATGCAATCTAAACCATTAGCTGTTGCAAAATGAGCAACGCCGCTTTTTGAGCTATGTGCTATGGCACCGCCTAATTCTTCGCTGGTAACCTCTTCGTGGGTAACTGTTTTTACTACGTTTGGTCCGGTAACGAACATATACGAAGTTTTTTCAACCATCAAAATGAAATCGGTAATGGCAGGAGAATACACAGCTCCACCGGCGCACGGGCCCATAATAGCCGATATTTGAGGAATAACCCCACTTGCCAAAGTATTGCGATAAAATAAATCGGCATAGCCGCCCAATGAATTTACACCTTCTTGAATACGCGCGCCACCACTGTCGTTGAGGCCAATTACGGGTGCGCCGTTTTGCATGGCGAGGTCCATAATGCGGCATATTTTTTCAGCATGTGTTTCGCTCAAACTTCCACCAAAAACGGTGAAATCTTGGGCAAAAACATAAGTTAACCTGCCATTTATACGCCCAAACCCTGTAACAACGCCATCTCCATAAAATTTTTGGTCTTGCATTCCGAAATCATGACTGCGATGCACCACTAACTGCCCAATTTCTTCAAATGAGCCTTCATCCATCAACAATTGCACACGTTCTCTTGCTGTAAGCTTTCCTTTCTTATGCTGTTGGGCTATTCTAGCCTCACCGCCGCCCATTAGTGCTTCTGCTTGAAGCTGAGCCAATTGCTTTATTTTTTGTTCCACTGTAGTTGTGTTTTAATTAAAGCCGAAAAATACTAAAGGTTAACAAGAATTTCAGTTTTTTATAATAACAACATGCAATTAAATCAGATAAACTTTACCGGTTGCGCCTATAGCTCAGAAAACCCTGAAGCATGCACTTTGTCTAGGTTTACACAGTTGAAACAGATTGAAAATTATGGAAACTTAAACTCGTAATATTTGTTAATAAGCAGTAAACTCGTTAAACCTTGCTAATTTAAACGGGTTAAAAAAGGTAAATTTGCCTCAGTTATAATTTTATATTCAACAATGAAAAGAATACTTGCTCTCCTCCTGTTTTATACTGTTTTTGCGACATACGGCCAAATGAATACAATTACCATTGTTGGGGAGGTTGCAGATTCTACAACTAAAAAACCAATTGAGTTTGCCATAGTTACCATTACCTTGCCGAATGATTCAACCATTATTACCGGTGGCATTACTGATATTGAAGGTAAGTTTAAATTTACCATCAATAATAGTGGCAGTTATGCAATGAAATATAGTTTCATTGGATATGAAGCCGGCATCAAGAATTTTAATCTACCGGCAGGTGCTCCTTTTTATAATGCGGGAAAACTAATGTTGCGTCAAGATGCCACATTGCTTGAAAGTGTAAATATTACCGGACAAACTTCCTATTTACAAGGCAGTATTGATAAAAAGATATATAATATTGAAAAAGACATTGTTGCATCCAATGGATCTGCATCTGATGCATTGCAAACTATTCCTTCGGTAGTAATTGATATTGATGGCAATATTAGTTTGCGCGGTAGTGAAGGTGTCAGAATTTTTATTGACGGCAAACCGTCGGGTATTGTTGGTAGTAATATGAATGCCATTTTGGAACAAATTCCTGCAAGTTCAATTGAAACAATTGAAGTTGTTACTAATCCTTCGGCGCGATATGAAGCAGAAGGAAACGCGGGCATTATAAATATTGTATTAAAGAAAAATAAAAAAGTGGGCTTAAATGGCAATATTACAGCGGGTATTGCAAGTACTCCAAGATATGAAGCGGGTGGTTCATTGAATTTTAGAAATAAAAAAGTGAATTTTTATTCCAATTACAGCTATGTAAACGACGATCGCGACGGCAGTGGTTTAATGAATAGAAAAACATTTGAAGATGATACTATCTTTCATCTTAACTCAATTAGTAATTCAAATAGTAAGAGCCAGATGCATATGTTGCGCACAGGATTAGACTATTATTTAAATGCAAGCAATACAATTGGAATTAGTGGAACATTTCATACCAGTGTAAATAATAGAAGCGATATTGTAGATTATGATTTTTTAAATTTTGATAGTGTTCTTACATCAACCAGCCAAAGAATTACAACTTCTACTAGTGATAATCTTTCCTACAATATTGGATTAAGTTATCGCAAAGTATTTAAAGACCCTAAACATGTATTAACCGGCGAAGGGTTTTATGCTTATGGAGATGGAACAGAGGACAATTATTACGATGAACAATATTATGATTTGTTTGACATTCCATATTTGTCGCCAATTTTGCAGGATTTAAGCCGACCATCCGTTAACAAAGATGCAAATGCGCAATTAGACTATGTGCGACCTTTCAAAAATGGCAATCAAATGGAAGCCGGCGTTAAGTACACTATGGAGATAAAAGATAATACTATTTATTCTGAATCTTTTGATGCAATAGCTGATGAATGGGTAGTGGATGACTCTATTAATAATCAATTTATTTACAACGAAGATGTAATTGCGTCATATTTAATTTGGAACAGCAGCATTAAAAAATTTGGATATCAAATTGGATTACGCGCAGAACAAACTTTTACACAATCTAATTTAGTAACCACAGATTCTATTTTCGTGAATAACTATTTCGGGTTATTTCCTAGCGTGCATTTGAAATATAAATTAACTGAAACAGCCGAGATGTCAGCTAGCTATAGTCGCAGGGTTGATAGACCAAATGCTTATTTTTTAAATCCGTTTCCTGATTATAGTGACCCTTATAGTTTCAGAGTGGGCAACCCTTACCTGCAACCGGAGTATGAAAATTCATTTGAGATTGCTTTTGTGAAAGAATTTAAGAAACATTCGCTTTCAGCATCAGTATATTATAACCAAACATTAAATGAAATTTCACCTTATACTATTGTAAGTCCTGAAGGTATTTCCACCATGACTTTTCAAAATTATGACAATGAACAACAATATGGTGTTGAGTTAGTATCAAAAAATGAATTTTATAAATGGTGGAATACTACTTCAAGCGTAAACTTTAATCAAACCTTAGTTGATGCCAATAATTTGGAAGCCGGATTAACAAATTCACAATTTACGTATAACATTCGTGTGATGTCGTTTTTCCAAGTGTTGAAGCAAACAGCTTTTCAATTAACATTTAGTTATAATACACCTTGGACATTTGCACAAGGAGAATCGGAACCTATTTATTTTGTTGATGCGGGATTGAAATCTGATTTCTTTCAAAATAAATTGTCGGTTAACTTAAGTATGAGCGACGTGTTTGACACCCGTATTTGGTCGGGATACAGTGAAGGTATTAATTTTTACAGTGAATATAATCGCAAGCGTCAATCTCAAATTGGCACACTTAAACTCACTTATAAATTCGGCCAGCAAGACAATGCGCGCAGACGCGGTGGCAGAGGCGGTGATGAAAATTACGATGGTGGAATGGATATGTATTAATGTAATAAAGACAGTAAAATAATTACCGATTTTACAATTAATAAGTATTTAAAAGTTTTACTTTTTGCCAATCATATCGACCAAGCATGCTACAAAAGTTTCACTATCGTTTAAGCTTTCAACGAGTTGAATTTTTTCACCACCGGCAGCTTTAAATTCCTCGTGATATTCTACGGCAATTTCATAAATTGTTTCGAGGCAATCGGCTACAAATGCAGGACTAAACATTAATATGGTGCGTTTCCCGTCTTTTGCTAATTGATGTATTGTAGGGCTTGAATATGGCTTTATCCATGGCGTTTTGCCCAATCGTGACTGGAAGCAAACTGTGTATTTTTCTTTCGGAATATTTAATTGTGCTGCTATTAATCGCGAAGTATCAAAGCATTGTGCGCGATAGCATAAATGGTTATTTGAATGGAAGTTATCGCAACAATTATCTGACAAACAATTATTGCCATCAGCACCTTTTAATATTTGTCGCTCGGGTAAACCATGGTAGCTGAACAGCACATGGTCATAATTTTCATGTTGGTGTGCGCTGCCAATTTCACAGAAAGCTTTAATAAATAAAGGATGATTATGAAAACTACCTGTAAATCTAATGGCAGGAATTGTTTGCCAAGTGCCAACTATCTCCATAACTTTTTGAACAACTGAGCCAAATGATGCTGATGCATAATGAGGGAATAGTGGAACTATAATTATTTCGCGGCAACGCGCTTCTTTCAATATTTTTAATCCATTTGGAATAGAAGGTTGTTGATAGCGCATTGCTAATTCTACTATATAATCTTCTCCCAAGGCAACTTTCATTTTTGTTAGGAGTTGCTTGCTGTAAACCAATAAAGGTGAACCTTCATCTGTCCAAATTTCTTTATACGTTTTTGCACTTTTAGGTGCCCGAAACGGTGCAATGATGCCTCTCACCAATAAATTTCTTTGAACGGTGGGAATATCAATAACGCGCTCATCCAATAAAAATTCTTTGAGATATTTGCGTACATCAGGAACTTGAGGTGAGTCAGGGGTTCCTAAATTAACGAGTAAAACACCAATGCGATTTTGAATAGCCATATAATTAGGGTCAAAGTTACAACCCTATTCTAATAATTAGAAAGCTAAAATGTTCAAAATTGCATTGCAAATACTAACGCGAAATCAATTTTTAACCAATTTACTGGTTACAGTGCCTTGGATGCCTGTGATGTTAATTAAATAAATACCTGCACTAAGATTTTCAATCGAGAAATATCGTGAAAACATCCCTTCAGCAATCCAACCATTAAATAAGTTAGTTGATTCGTTGCCGTTGATAGCGGTCAACGTAATGGTAACAAATTCATCAGCCGGAATAGCGAACGAAATATTTACCAGATTAGAAGCCGGGTTTGGCGAAATAGCAAATTCAGCTAAAGCGATTTCACTCACTGCTAATGTTGTATCTAAACAAGATATTGCATACTCGCCGGGTGAACCACCGGGACAAACATATTCCCAATTAAAACCGCTATTCATTAATCCGAGACTATCTACAAGCTCCAACGTGTAATTACCTCCATCAGCAGCTAATGGCCATGGATAAGTATCTTTATAATTTACTGATAACACCAAAATGCCGGCTGCATCGTACATTCTAATCCATTCGCCGCCTTCATCAAGATTAAAATTAAATGGCCCTTCGAAATTAGTAATATCAGGATATACTGCAGTAAACATCGAAGCATTTTGTGTTAAAACATGATTGGATGCCGACTCAAGAATTGTTCCGTCAGCTATTAAATATTCATGTGTTAACCCGATTGAATCATCCATAAATTTCCAACCGCTGATGTCGACATCAGTATTTGAAATATTGCGCAATTCAACCCAATCGTCACTATTAAAATCGGCGCCGGAATTGTAATTTATTTCGCTGAAAACTACCGCATCGGCGCATGGTGTGTAAGGCAACCCCGGTGAACCACCAATACATCCATCGAACCAATTTGCGGGATTATTAACCCCTAAAAGTGGGTTATTTAATTCCATGGTTCTTCCTTGACCATCAGCACCGCCGGGCCAAGGGGCATCATCGGTGTAATTAATTTCAGCCATGGCATTTAATTGCAAATCAAATAATTGAATTGTTTCCTCCGCATTATTTAATCCGAAACTTATTGGACCGATTACATTTAATACATCCGGATGCTGCGCAGTGAATAAAGTCATGTCGGTTGCACAAACAAGGCGTTCACCGGCATTTATCCAAGTACCTTCAGGAAATACGAAATTGTGAATAGGATTTGCATCAGTTAAAATCCAACCGGAAATATTTACATCAGCGGCACCATAATTATATAATTCTAACCAATTTCCGGCATCAACGGTAGGTTCCGGATTGTAATTAATTTCATTTATAGTAATTAATGATGGTGCTGCTGCTCCATCAAAATAAGCAGTAAAAGTTACGTCTTCATCTATATTTGATAAAAATGCATTTAATAATTCATCGGTAATGAAAGGACTATCGCCCCAATTAGAAAAAGTATAACCGGTGTTTGGTTCAGCAGTAATTTGAACCGGAACGCCATCAAAATAAATACCTGACCATGGCATATCAAAAATAGTAAGCGTACTGATTTTAATTCTACCTGCGCCGGCCGGAGAACATTCAAGTGTTATTTCCACTTTGCCATCTAAATCGAATGCGGAATTGATATGCGTGCGCTCCTTATCTGAGCGATCTTCAAAGTCGTTTCTAAGACCAACACGATAGGTATTAAATGTTGATATTTGTTCCGGTAATGTTCCATAACCCCATCTAACCAATTGTCGCGGCAATTCCGGAATCATTTCTTGGTACATGCTATCCTCCATAGCGAGGGTGCGCTCAGGTAAAAATGTTGAATTCAGTAAATCGGCATAACGATTCACAAAATAATCGTGATAAATAGGATTTTGCAATAAAGCTGCGAGTGGTTCAATATATTGTTGTGTTCCGAAATACCCGGGAAGTAAATTTGAATTTACATCCGACCAACCACCAAATAAACCGAGTTCTACGTCGATAATTGCATATTTCCATTTATTATCTCCACCTCTATCGCGCCATGCTTTGATATTATTATAAGGCCAATCGTAGTTTGCAAAAAATGATTGACATAAAACATAATCCGTAAAATTTTTCAAGTCTAAAATTGAATCTGCAATATCATAAAATTCAGGGTCTGCGGGAGTTGGATAATAACCTAAATAGTTGCGCATGGCAATAAAATCTTCATCAGAACCACTTAATGTGCGCAAAACTAATCCGTACCAATAGCTTAGCGTTAATAAATCGAGACTATCTTTTTCAATACCCTTTGCATGGTCGAGATACCCCTCATCTATTTTATTTCTTAATTCATAAAGTCCCCAATATTCGCCATTAATAAAAACAACAACCGGTTCGTAAGCCATATGTTCGTTGTAAGTGCCTTCGGTTGTGCGCATCATAAATGCATCTTTGTATGGAAGCACATTACTCATGTTACTGCCATTGCGCAAATAAAACGTTTCATATTCATCAACATATTCTCGTCTTTTTAACAATGGAAATTCCAAAGTGCCATCGCCATAAGCAGCATTATCGGGTTCGATGCGCATACTTTTTTGTGCTAAGGAGCGACTGCCACCGGCACCACCATCAACTTTTATTCCCACATTTTGTTCGAATGCATTTACGAGTGTAGAATCAAAATATTCGATGTAGGCTAATTTTTTCCAATCTGTCCACCAATTATCAAAAATACCCGAACCTCCATACAAATTATCGTCATTAGTAGAAATAGAAAATACCGGAATGGAAATATTTTCATTGATGAAAAAAGTATTGGTAGCGGTTTTACCCGGCAATAAAATATCATCGGTATCAAAAATACGCGCGCGAACAACTGTAGTTGTATCAATAATTATCGGGATGGTATAAATTGGGTCGGCAGTAGTAGGAACGGCACCATTTAAAGTATAGTGGACGGTTGTTCCTAACGGAACTGCTATTTCAATAGTTTGATCGCCGGTATAAAATTCTGCATCGAGTAAAATTGTTGCTATGCCTGCAGTATAACCTGTATAAGTTGTTCCTGAATTAGAATAGCCGGGTGTTGGCGTAACAAAAATGCCGGTTTCAATTGCACCATCGGTAACACAACCAATGCTATGATCTGCTGCTTCAACATTAACTAATAATTCATCTTCAATTATGCCTGATGAATTTGTAAAGTATACTGTTTCACCTTCGCTGTTGATATTAAAATTGGTATGTAAATTTTCTGAAACTGCAGTAAGTGGAAACCAAACCGGTAGCGTAGCATCCCAAATTATACCAGGTGTTTTAATGCCAAAGGCAAAAAATGGCAATGCGGTAATATCACTTGAACCGGGGGTTACATTATGCACTTCAACCGATAAAATATTTTCCCCTTCAAGCAAATAAGTTTTTAACAAAGCTTCATCAATGAAAAAGTTTTCAGGACTGCCACCGCCGTACATGGAAGCTTCGTGATCGATATTAGAAAGTTCGTTATATGCAGGTGAACCTGCGATAAATCCATTAATTGCAATTACATTTCCATTTAGATAAGCAACAAATCCGTCATCATAGTCGAGACTAAATATGGCATCATCAATTAAAGAAGTATCATCGATGGTAAAGGTGTTGCGCAAATAAACACTAATTGAACCTGCAGGAATAGTTGAGTTGTCATCGCCATCGCCATAACCAACACTTGCAATACCTGTTGCCCAATCGTCAACGTCATATCCTTCAGTAATCCATGAAGTTGGTATAGCTGCATCCGGAACAATATAACTCCATACTGCAGCATTGTTAATTGGTTGTTCCCAATGGTCGATTTCGGTTTCCGGTTTTCTATCTTTACCGGAAGCAAAAACTAATAAAAATTGACCTGAACCTAAATCCATATTTGGCAAAAGCCATTTAAACAAGTTCGAGCTATCATCCGATAAGCCATAGTTGTTTAAATTTACTGTGGTAGGATTTCCGTTATAAATTTCAATCCATGATTCATAATCGTCATCTTCATCAACAATTAAATTGCCATTCCTATTAGTTGCTTCATTAATAACTAATTGAGCAAAAAGTTGGCAAGATGTTATAATTAATAATAAAGCAAATAGTAATGCTTTTGAAATTATGTGCATGGATTCAAGTTTGCGTGTGATAATTGATAACAAATATAGCAATTATCTCACAAAATTGAATCTGTCTAAATAGCGCAAACGGTCAATGTTAAACGTTTACATAAACACAATTTTACTTATCGGCAAACTTATAGCCAACCCCTCGTATGGCATGAAAGTATTCGGGTGATTTTGGATCCTTTTCAAAATACTTTCTAAATGCCAAGATAAAGTTATCTATTGTTCTGGTTGAAGGATATACATCGTAGCCCCAAACTGTTTGCAGTATAAGGTTTCTGGATACTACTTCGTTTTTCCGGTCGATGAGCAGTTTTAGCAATTTTAGTTCTTTGTTGGTCAATTTTACATCACCATTAATGCCCTTTGCCTCATAGGTGACAAAATTGATTGAATTGCCGCCAAATTCATATTCATGAAACTTATCTTCAGCAGGATTTTTAGATGAACGCTTGAGTAAATTGATGATGCGTAACAACAATTCCTCCAAATTAAAGGGTTTAGTCATGTAGTCATCTCCACCGGTTTTCAGGCCTTTTATCTTATCTATTGATGCATCCTTTGCAGTAAGGAACAAAATGGGGGTTTCTAGGTCATCCAACCTTATTTGTTCACAAACATCAAAGCCATCCATTTCAGGCAGCATGACATCGAGAATTACAAGGTCGAAACGTTGCTCTTTAAAAGCTTTTATTGCTTTTGCTCCGTCGGCAACGGCAATTACTTCATAATGCTCTAATTGAAGATTTAATTTGAGGTTTTCGCGGATGTGATCCTCGTCCTCAACGATTAAGATTCTGTAGTTCATAGTTCGCGGTTTGGGTTATTTCGCTTTTATACGACGGCTA
Source organism: Bacteroidota bacterium (assembly GCA_031372705.1). Taxonomy (GTDB): domain Bacteria; phylum Bacteroidota; class Bacteroidia; order Chitinophagales; family BACL12; genus UBA7236. The sequence goes on from JANMLV010000293.1 coordinate 28,416, forward strand.
TTTGGAAGGGTTTACTTATTAATGTCATTATTTTGTCGTTTTTAAGCACCAACAGGTATTGACACTTCAAATATAGAACCCTTGGGTGAATTATTCTTAACTTGTATAGTTCCTTTATGCATTTCTACCAAGTGCTTTACAATAAACAAACCTAATCCTGTGCCCTTAGTTTTGCGTGTTTCTTCAGTTCCAATTCTATAAAACCTATCGAAAATGCGTGATTTTTCATTCAAAGGAATACCTATGCCGGTATCCTTAATGGATAAAAATGCATTCTGTTCATCACCCGTAAGTATTACGTTAATTTCACCATCTGCAGGCGAATATTTTATTGCATTTTCAATTAAATTATAAATAACTGATGCAAATGAAAATCTATCCCCATAAATATAAATATCCTTTTCTATTTCGCTATTAAAAATGCGTTGTCCTTTATGCTTAATTTTAATTTTATCGTAAATGGTTGAGGTGATGGTTGATAAATCCATTAACTCTCGATTTAAGCTAAAATTTGCGCTTTCAATTTTAGATGCCAATAAAATATTTTCAACTAACAATTCTAATCGTTCAATATCATCCATCGACATATCTGCCATCGATTTGATGTGTTCTGCATCCAATTGTCGTTTCTGAATTGTTTGCATACTCAACTTCAGTGAAGCGAGTGGCGACTTTAATTCATGTGTAATCGATAGTAAGAAATTATTCTGTTGACGGGTCATGGCAATTTCTTCCCTGAAAGTTTTTCTAATTCGCCAAAAACCAAGTGTGATAAGGCCTATAAATACGATACCCTCGCCATAAAGCATTAGTTCCGTTCTGCGGAAATCTGCTTGCAATTTTGTATAAACACTTGATTGTTCAAACCTTGACATCAGCCCACCATTTTGCCCGTAAACGGTTCGCTCGCGACTAATAACTTCGTTAAAGTTTTGATAATTATTTTTATGCAACAAATATGACCACCATATAAATGATGATGCAATGTATATAAATACAATATGAAAAAACAGCCAATATTTTGATTTGGAACGACTATGCATTGTGTTGATAATTTTCATTAAAAACTAACGATAGTACTTCGCAAAAAATTGCACCTGCTGCTTCAATGTCTGCTGTTGAATGTGCTGCTGATATAAAACAAACTTCATATCCTGAAGGTCCTATATAAACACCTCTATTTATCAATTCAGCATGAAAATATTTAAATTTAGACAAGGCTTCGCTACTAATATCGGATGCTTTTCTAATCACACAATTTTCGGAAAAAGCAATCCAAAAAATAGACCCTGTGTACAAAATATTAACCGGAATATTATTTTTAAAAGTATGTACATTAATTATATCTGCAAGCATCTTTGTTTTTAGTGCGAGGTCTTCATAAAACCCGGGTTGCAAACAAGCAGTCAGTTGAGCTATACCTGCTGACACCGATAATGGGTTTCCTGAAAGTGTGCCTGCCTGATAAACCGGCCCGTCTGGCGATATCATTTTCATTATTGCTGCGCTTCCACCGTAAGCACCAACCGGCAAACCACCACCAATAATTTTTCCGAAAGTGATAATATCCGGCTTAACATTGTAAATGCCGGAAGCGCCTTCAAAACCAAGTCGAAAGCCACTAATTACCTCATCAAATATGAGTATTATATTGTGTTGATTACAAACTTCACGTAAAAACTCCAAAAATGCTTTTCGCTGTAAAAGCAAGCCGTTGTTTGCGGGTACAGGTTCAATTATAATACAGGCAATATTACCGGCATATTTCGAAATAGCTTCTTGCAATGCTGCTTCATCATCTAATTCAACAACAATAGTTTCATTGGCAAAAGCCTCAGGCACACCTGCCGATGAAGTTTCACCTAACGTTACCAATCCTGAACCGGCTTTAACTAATAATGAATCGCTATGTCCGTGATAACAACCATCAAATTTTATTATTTTACTCTTTCCGGTATATCCTCTTGCCAGTCTGATTGCACTCATTACTGCTTCGGTACCCGAAGAAACAAAGCGCATTTTTTCAACGAAGCGATGATTACCGATAATTAACTCGCCTAATATATTTTCATATCGCGTAGGTGTTCCAAATGATGTTCCTTTTTGCAAAGCATTTTGAACAGCCTCGATTACATTATCATTGGCATGACCAAGAATTAACGGGCCCCACGACCCGCAAAAATCTATAAAACAATTATCGTCTTCGTCCCAAATGCGGCTTCCTTTTCCTCGCTGCATAAACAATGGAGCACCTAAAACAGATTTGAAAGCCCTAACAGGTGAACTCACTCCACCCGGAAAATATTGCTTTGCTGATTCGAATAACTTTTCTGAATTTGTTCTTTTCATAATTATGCTGCGATAACAGGTAATTCAATAAAAAAAGTTGTTCCGGTATTTTCAATTGATTCAAACCAAATATATCCACCGGCACTTTCTACTATGTTTTTACACATGGCTAAGCCAATGCCCATTCCCGACGATTTAGTTGTAAAGTTCGGAACAAAAACTTTATCCTTTTCGTTCTCGGAAATGCCTCTGCCATTGTCAGTAACCTTTACCAATGCTCGATGGTCGGCTAGTTGCAGGTTAATCACAATTTTACCGGTTCTTTCATCGGGTATCGACTGAATAGCATTTTTAATTACATTGTTAAATACTCTAAGCAGTTGATTTTTATCCGCGTAAACAAATAATTGCTGATCGGGTAACTCCAAATTTAATTCTACATTTTCGTGTTCATTAAACAAAGCAGTAACATTGGCAATTACATCATTTAGCACCAATTGTTCATTAATAGCTTTAGGCATAACGGCAAAATTCGAAAACTCTGATGCTATATGCGTTAGATTATCAATTTGCTCTAAAATTGTTTGGGTTACACGTTTAGTTAATTCTTGCACATTTGGTGCATTGGTTTGAATGGCACGCTGTAAATGTTGGATACTCAACCGCATTGGTGTCAGCGGATTTTTAATTTCATGTGCTACTTGCTTGGCCATGTCGCGCCATGCACTTTCACGTTCCGATTTTGCTAAAAGCTCGGCCGAGTTATCTAACTCTTTCAACATTTTATTATATTCGGCTACCAGCAATCCAATTTCATCTTCATGCGTCCATTGAATTGGTTCATTTTGTTTACCTAATTTAATTCCCTTAAATTTTCCGGCAATGGTAGCAAGCGGACTAGTTATACTTTGTGATACAAAAAATGCAATAATACCTGCCAAAATGAGCAACAACACATACACATTCACCAATGTAACCATGAATGAAGATATTTCCGCTTTAAGGTTTTGAGCCGTTGCGAAATAAGGGAGATTTAAATAAAACATTGTTTCCCCATCTTCGTCTAAAACCGGCACATAAGCCGACAGAAACGCCAAATCTCCAATTTTTTCTGTTTGAATATACCATGTTTCTTTATCGCAACTCATCTTAAAGTAAGCTAATGAGTTCATCTTTTTTGAAACTAATCCTTTATCGAAAATATCAGGCTGCGACGATGCTAATAAATCGCCGCCGGGTTTGTAAATATTGATATCCATTTCATGAATTTCAGACAATTCACCAACCTTATTACCTATCTTTTTTAATTGAAGGTTGTTCGACATTTTACTACCTTTTTTCTTATTTTCATTTAATAGGTAGTCGATATTAGTTTGAACGCCTTCAATTTTACTCAACAATCGCTGTTTATGAGAATTGTTATACTGATTAGAGATGTAATAAATTGTTGCTACACCCATCATTATAAACGCAAAAATAATTAAGCTGATTACCGAGGTTTGAATTTTGTTCTGAAGAGATGCGTTCAACCATTCCTTAAATTCAAGATTGCCTTGAAGCACACGGGAAAGCCAATTCAAAAATAGAATCAACACCATAAATATCAAATAAAAGAAAAACAAGTATGAGAAAATAGAAACCGGTTGAAACCAATTCTGTTCCGGAGATGAAACAATTACTTTCTTATTATCATTTACTTTATATATATAGTGTGAATAATCGTTCTCTGCGGAAGTAATTGATTCTACATCTTTATCTAAATAAAAAATGTCCATTAACGGATATGAATATTCCCCATCTCGCTCTGAAAGTGTATGGTCATTATAAACAGCATAATCAAACCCAATAAAGCTTTCAGAAGTTCTTAAATCATCGTCAATTAATAATTCAGGGTAAATACTTTCACCGGTAAACTTTTTGGGCACCATTTTTAAATATGCCAAATATTCACCTGTACTGTCGTTGCGCACCAATAGCTCTGCCAGATAATAATAATTACCTGTATAGTCGTTTATAAAGTATAAATTTTTGGCAGATGTAAATTCGCCATTATTTTCAATTGCATCAATAAAAGAATTGCGTGTTGGTGTAAAATCACTATTGGTACTTATTATAGCGCTGTCGTTCTTGTAAACATAAATATCGGCAATATATTTCTTAAAATAATTAGATTGTAAATCCTGCCGAATTTGGTTAATAACGCCCGGACGAATGCGCGATTCATGATCCGGTAATACACCTTGCATGGCTAATTGCCTTGCAACATCCTTTTCTAATCCGCTAAAAAGATACTCGGTTATGGGATCCTTTTCAATTGATTTTTTAAGTGCGAATAATCGCTTTGTTTCATATTCTTTATGGTTAATAGAAGTATGAAATATATATGCGCTAAATGCTGAAAAATAAATTAACCAAACCATCATTCCACCCAAACTTCTGGTGCCAACTTTTTTACCTAATAAGAAGATGCGCAGCAAAATAAATCCTAAAAGCAACAACAATACATCAGGCTGCATATTATTCCCACTTAACTTCTGAAACGCAAGCACAGCAAGAGATAACGCAAAAACAGCTATAACAAAAAAGTACTTATTTTTTGTTCCGCGAATTAATATTTCTATTAACCTTATACTGATAAAGAAGTAGCTAAGCAACAAAAACGAAATACATAAAAATCCGACAAAACTGAAATAGTTTAGAGAGAAAAAATTATTAATATTAAACGAAATGGAAGAATCAATAATCAAGCTTCTGAATATGTTGCCCATTAAAAGTGAACATCCGATTAAAACTGCTGCTACAATTGCGTTCAGTATTAAATAAATACGTGCATTTGTGTTATTAGGATTAAAATTAAAGAAACTGAAAAAG
>JANMLV010000047.1:0-53304 GCA_031372705.1 Bacteroidota bacterium
GACTGCTTGGTTTAAAAGGAATTCCAATTGTTAACGGTAATATAATCAGGCCACTCTTGAGTGCAAATAAGTTAGAGATTGTAACGTTTTGTAATGACAATAACATCAAATTTTGTTCCGATTTAAGCAATGCTGACAATACCTATCAACGAAATAAAATACGGAATGCAATAATTCCTGTTTTGGAAGAAATTAATCCGGCATTTATTAGCACTATGCATGCTAATATCAATCATTTTAAAGGAGCATATCAATTTTACAAATCTGCTGTCGACAAGCGCTTACAGCGAATTACGCAAATTAAGGACGTAAATAAATTTATTCCTATAGCTGCTTTGGGCGACGAGCAAACAGCAAATATATTATTACACGAACTTTTGTATCCTTTACAATTTAATAGCGTTCAAATTAGTCAAATAATTAAATGTTTTGGCACAAGCGGCAGTGTATTTTACAGCAATAATTTTCGTGTTTTGGTAGATAGGAAACATGTAATTATTTGTGCGAAAACGGATGAAAAGCAAACTACTCAAATAATTGACAAAGCCACCACAAAGCTGGCTGTAGGCGACTTCCACATTGATATTTCATTGAGCAAGTATAATCCTGAAATGTCGTTTAATGCATCAGGTTCCACTGCGTATTTTGATGCATCATTAATTGAATTTCCAATGCAAATTAGAAAATGGAAAGCCGGTGACTATCTATATCCATTGGGATTAACAAAACGCAATTCCACAAAACCCGGAAAGAAAAAAGTAAGCGACATACTTACCAATGCAAAAGTTGATTCCCTTGCTAAAGAAAATACTTACGTTTTATTGAGCGGTGATAAAATAATTTGGTTGGTCGGAATTCGGCAGGACGAAAGATGTAAAGTAACTGATAAAACAAGCAAGCTGCTTAAAATAAAAATGCTCCTATGAAGGAGCATTTTTATTTTATTTAATTATTTATTTATTCTGCAATCATAAACTCAATAAGTTCAGATGTTGTATTATTTGAAATACGCATGAAATAAATTCCGGTACTAACTTGTGGGATAGCTATTTTAATAACATCGTTACCCGGCAATACATTAATAGATTGCATTACAATCTCTTTTCCGGTAATATCGAGTATCGACAAAGCACCTTCAAAAGCATTTGCAGTCGTATAATTTATAGAAATAGTTGTTCCACTAACAGCAGGATTTGGATAAATTGCAATTTGATTTAACAATTCGCTTTCCTGAATATTACTAAGGACATTACCTGTGGTAAATGAACGAGCAAGCGAAGTGGGTTCGCAGGTATTCAGTGGTGCCAATGGTCTAATTCGCCAATAATATTTTTTATCACTAAGCAACTCACGTGCTTCATAATAATTATTTGTTGTAACCACATCTTCTGCAATAGCACTGAAACTTGCACTGAATGCCAATTGTAAGTGATACTGTGTGGCTCCATCAACCGGTGTCCATTCAATATACGTGTAGTTAGGAAAAGTGCCTGTAGCCATATCTTCCGGAGTAACTAACGTTGGTGTTGTTGTTAAATCAACATAAACAGGAGTTGGAAAATCTAACATATCATTTCGCGGACCAGTAAGGTTGGCAATCATTGCATCTTGCTGTTCAACAGAAAACTTATCGGTGCAATCATCGTTAGAATACGACATATAAAACGTGCCATCACTATAAAATGAATCGCCATTAATATCAGTTTGCAATGGTCCGGGACAGTTCCAACGGTATGGTAAATAATCCGGTGGTGTATCACAAAAGCCATCTGCAGCTGTGTTGCAATTATCGCCATTCACCCATTCTTGATCTTCATCATCAGGTATGCCGTATTCCCAGCCATAAAATGTATGCGGCAACGAAAAGAAATGTCCAAATTCATGGGCAATTGTTGTTCCACCAGGCATTGCGCAAGATTTTGCAACGGCAACACCATTATCAGAAGGACTAAAATATCCGCAGTTTCCGGCAGGATCTGCTACAAAGTAAACGTTTAATAAATCGTCGACATTGTTTTCATCCATCATTTCGCCGCCATCAAAGAAATCATGCTCATAATAATCTGTTTCATCGATATAATCGAGATCACCATAGATATAATACACGAAACCTGTCGCCATGAAGTGCTCGTTTAATTCGCAAATTGCAGTATATAAATAACTCAGGTTATAATAACCGGTTCCGGCATCGTTTCCTACAATATGCACCTTCATTGGGATATAGTAAGTGTCACCGCCCCGTTCACCTGCGCTTGGAACATAATTTTGTTGGAAATTCCTCAACCAAACTAAATCAGCCTCCGATTGCATAGTTCCACAATACTGCGATTGAGCGTTTCCGGTAAGGGCAATCGCCAACAACGGGATAAAAACAAGTAATTTATTCATCAAATGTTCAATTATTGTGTAAAGTTAAAAACTCGATACGAAAAATACTATCAAACAGTGTGCACAATTCCATCTTTATGTCTAAAAGGCATACCTTTGCAGCGCCTAAGCGTATTTAGGCGACAAAAATGACAAAATTATGAGTAAAGTAACTGTAATCGGAGCCGGCAACGTGGGTTCAACTGTTGCAAATGTGCTCGCACATCGGGATTTTTTGAACGAAATTGTGGTACTTGACATCAAAGAGGGAACCGCAGAGGGCAAAAGTTTAGATACTTGGCAACAAGCACCTATTGATAATTACAGCACACGTGTTACCGGTGTTACAAACAATTACGAAGCTACAGCCGATTCTGATGTTGTAGTAATTACCTCAGGTTTGCCACGTAAACCGGGGATGAGCCGTGATGACTTAATTAGTGTGAATGCCGGAATTGTAAAATCAGTTACTGAGCAGGTAATAAAATATTCGCCAAATGCGATTTTGATAATTGTTTCAAATCCTTTGGATGTAATGACATATTGCGCGTATTTAACAGCAAAAATCGACAGTAAGCGTGTTTTCGGTATGGCAGGGATACTTGATACAGCTCGTTATCGCGCATTTTTGGCTACCGAACTCAATTGTTCGCCAAAAGATATTCAAGCAATATTAATGGGTGGCCATGGTGATACAATGGTTCCGCTACCGCGTTATACTACAGTGAGTGGAATTCCGGTAACTGAATTAATCAGTGAAGATAAATTGAATGCAATTGTTCAGCGCACAAAAGTTGGCGGTGGTGAAATTGTAAATCTGTTAGGCACATCTGCATGGTACGCGCCGGGCGCTGCTGCAGCTCAAATGGTAGAAGCCATCATTAAAAATGAAAATCGAATTTTCCCGGTTTGTGCTTTGCTAAATGGTGAATATGGTCTAAATAACATTTATTTAGGTGTTCCCGTTAAGTTAGGTAAAAACGGTATCGAACAAATAATCGAATTACATTTAAATGAAGCTGAAAAAGCTTTGTTAAGTTCTTCAGCAGTTGCAGTTAAAGAAGTAATGTCGGTGCTCGACAATATGAATGCTGCTTCTTAAATGTTTTTAATAGTATTTTAAACCGCAAAGCCTGAATTTTATTTACGGTTTTGCGGTTTTCTTATAATATGAAAGTTAACATCCCAATAATAGTAACCACAATTCCACCTAAAGGGTACCACATTTTTGTGGAAGGTAAAATTGATCATAAGCGCGTACTATTTCTTATAGATACCGGCGCGAGTAAAAGTGTAGTTGACCTTACTTATGCTACAAAATATTTTCCTCATACCAAGTTAATTCAAACCGACCATCTCACAACCGGCTTAGGTGCAAACATTCCTAACAGCACTTTTATAAAGCTTAACCGTTTAAAAATTGGTAAAACCGGTATACGTGCCATGAAATTTGCTATTCTTGATTTGAAAATAGTAAACGATGCATATGCTTCAGCAAAGTTGAAACCCGTTGTTGCTATAATTGGTGGAGATATCCTTAAAAAGTATAAGGCAGTTATAGATTATGAACAAAAACTGCTCTCTTTATCACTTTAATTGCCATTATTACTTTACAACAAGTTGCCCCAAAATAATAGTATAACTTTACATCAAATTATGAAGATGAAATTATTTGCAGTTATCGCATTTTTAATTTGTGCTCTAACTAATGTTCAGGCACAAAATATAAATAACGAATTAGACAAATTGATAGCCGACGGCATGTTGTCGGCGGCAGAAGCCAAAGTTGATTCGATGCTCATGCTGAACCCCGGTAATGTTGATGCTCTAATGTATAAAGGTAATTTACAATATTATAAAAGTGCCAGTTATACCGATATTTTGAGTTTAAAAGGAAATCCGGATGAATCGGTTTACACATCTGAATATGCCTACATTGGACAATACTTGGAAACGGTTCCAAAACAGGTTGCAGATACCATTGCGTTTTATTTTGTTAACGCATTAAAGTTAGATCCAACACGAGAAGATATCAGGTTGGGTTTATGTTACATTTATTCTGTTAGTTTGCAGGGCGACAAAGTAATTGAGCAACTGCCTTTAATTGCTGCTATTCCTTCAATTACTGCATTAAGTATTCGTGATTATGCTTACAATATTTTAGACAGAGGCTTTATTGCCGATGGGATGAAAGTTTACGCAAAAATTAGTTCATTATACCCTGATGATGGCAATTTAATGAGTGACTTAGCTGTAGAATATTATATTAACGGAGATATAATAAACTCAATGAGCACAGCAATGAAAAGTATAAAGACAGGAAATCTTGACACCATTTCATATAGTAATGCTTTCTTTATTTTCGGCGTAATGGAAGAATACGAAGTTGCATCAGGTTGCATTAAAAATTGGTCAAAACTGAAACAAAATAACACAAGTGCATTTTATAGCGCCTTAGTAAAAATGTTTAAAAATGATGCTGCTGCTAAAAAAGAATTAATGGATTTTATTGCAAGTGAGCCGTCAACATCAAACGAAAAAAAGCTTGCTGAATATTTAGTTTCCGTAAATCTGGACATAGCGCCAAACAATTTCGATACTATTTTTTCATTTGGATTGACTGATGCTTTTAATATTATAATCAGTCATCATTTTTACAATAAATACCCCAATGCATTTTCTCCTGCATATACTTATGCAGAAAATTTAACCTATAATAAACGCTACCAAGAAGCTATTAATGTATATCCAAAAGTAAATTTAACCGGAGTTAGCATTGACGACTTGCAAGAGTATCATTTTTATTATGCATGGGCGTTATACAAAGCAGGTAAACAGGAGCAATCAAATGAACATTGGTTACAAGCTTCTATTTCCGATATTCCCTATCTAATGAGTGGTTCCAATTATTTTCTTGGAAAGTATTATTTCGATAAAGGTGAATTTGATACAGCCCGCAAATATTTCTTACTCGGCGCAAACGCCCCGGGCAATTCAAAATATTCAGACTTCTGCTCTGATTACTTATCTGAAATAAGATAACATTTAGTCAACAATTAATTTTGATGCTGCTTGCTGTTTTCCGTTTGACAACTGTATAAAATAACATCCGGCGGTTAAACGCAAATCTGCAGGAGATAAAACATATTGGTGACTACCGAATGTTTGATTTCCAAGATTTATTGAAGTAACTGTTTTTCCATAAATGTCGGTTACATTTAATTTTAAATCAGTTTGTTCCATTAAATTATAATGTAAAATTGTTGAAGCGTTTACTGAAACCGGGTTTGGAGATAGCTTCATGTCAATAGCAGCAGCTTGCTCAGTTGCACTTAAAACTCCGGTTAAGAAATTAAAATCATCAATAAAAACATTGTTTACATAATCATTATAAAGGAATTCAATTTTAAATTGAACGTGATTCGTTTTACAAGCTTCCGGTAAATTAAACATAGCACTCCCCCACTGATCAGGATACTGCGGATAAAAATCAGAACTTCCACCATAGCTGGTAATTAATTCAGCTCCTGATACTTTATTCATATATATCCAACTATCGCCGCAGTTAGTGGTGTAATATACTTTTAATGCCATGGTATAATCTGATGCATCTAAACCATACGATGTTGTAGCATATTTAAAAAATAAATTATCTGTTAATCCGGATGTTAAATCAAAAGCAGGAGATATCACAACATCTGTTTCTAAATTTGGACCAAATCGGCTATTCAGCCATAAACAACCTGTATTCCAATATCCGTTCGTACTGCGATACTTCCATTCGTAATCATCAGGATATTTATTGTATAAAATCCAATCGTTGTTTACCAATGTTTCATCATTAAAATCGCCAAAATAATTTTCATCATAAATTGCCTCAGCTAATGATGCATTAATATATTTTTCGAACACCTTAGTTGTTGATCCAAATTCATTATTCACCGTAAGTGTAACTTTGTGCCAACCTGTTTCATTATACGTTACCACCGGTTGTGCATCGGTTGATGTTGCCGGAGATCCACCTTCAAATTCCCATAGTCGAGATGTTACTTCGGCATTGAAACTAACATCATTAAACGTAACGCTTGAACCTGCGCAAATAATTCTGTCGGTTGTATAAAAATCTGCTTTCGGAATACATCCACTTGCAACATAACCATCATTTGTGCCGGTTAATAATAAATTATCGTAAGTATATAAATTATTACGCATGGCATCTTCACTTTCTAAAGCTGCGTAAATTCTTGCTTTTTGACCTTCAGAAAACATGGTAGTGCAATAAGAATATTCCATATGGTTTTGCACGTTATCTACTGAGCCACCACAAGTATTTCCGGCTGTATTGCAACTTGTCCAACCTTCAGTATTCGGTGTATCAGGCACTTGATCGTCGCCACATTCAACACCCGGCGCATTACTGTTACCCCAAACATGTTGTAGGTTTAAATAGTGCCCAATTTCATGCGATAGCACGTGAGCTGCATAAAGTCCGGCCGTTCCAATAGTGCCCACGTAATCATATCTGCAAATTATACCATCAACGGTGTACATTAAACCGGCAATACTTGTAGGATAATAAGCATAAGCGGCAGCTCCGTTAGTTAAATCTTTTGTAACCCAGATATTCAAATATTTACCACTTTGCCATCCACCTAATTTTGCATCGTCGGAACCTTCATAGGTGCGCAATGAGGCAATTCTATCAATACCATTGGTGCAACCGCTGCTCAATTCTTTTTGGGCAAGCCGAAATTCAATATTGCAATTAGCGGCAATACCTTGAAATTCAGGAATGGTGGCAAGGAAATCTGTATTTGTTCCACTAAAATCGGCATTAATTTTAGCTATGGCATCATGCACTTGTGCGTCGCTGATATTTTCAGGGCCGTAATCGTGAATAATATGAAAAACTACAGGAATAACTAAGGTTTCGTCTTCGATGCGCATTATGGAAATCAACTTTTCAGCTGCACGTTTATCAAAATTTGCTTCTCGTTGCAATATTTGCGGGTCATTTGCAATTAATTTTCTTCTTTCGTCGTCTGTTCCGCAAGGATTGGTGAGTTGTGAAAAAGCCATAAGCGAAGTAATCGACAAAACGGTTGTTAAGGCTAATTTTGAAAAAGTGGAATGCATATAATAAAAGTTAAATTAAATTGTAATGCTAATTGAAGTGTAAATATAAACGGGCTTGGGGTAATCGTGAAATATGCGACAACTTTACCTTACCTTTTCCAAATTGAGGTAAATTTGAACCGTTCAATAAAAACCAAATCATATATGGCCGGCTTGCGTTGTATTCTTTTTGTATTGGTATTCCTATTTTGCAGTTTAAGTAAGGTTACCGCTCAGCCGGTTCAAAAAATGACGCCGGAAATTAAGCAGTTACTGAATAACTATTACTTTTCCATAGAAACTGCAGATCCGCAGAAAGCTTTAACTGCGTTGACTGCGCTTATTGCCGCAGACTCAACGTATTCGCCTTATTATGCAGCAAGGGCATCGGTAAACATATATCGTGAAAGCGCTGACACGGCGCTCATTCTTTATGATCTTTCGCAGGCTGTAAATTATGATGTTGCAAATATCATTTATTACAAGCAGCGTGCAAATTACAATTGGAAATTATCAACGGAATCGAGCATGCGCGCTGCTGCCAATGACTATCAATCTATTTTGAAAGTAGATACCTTTTATCTTGAAGCTTATAAAAACCTATATGCATACTATACGGTAGTGGATTATAAATCCGGTCGCACTGCAAGGAAAATTGAAAAATCAGCGCAAAAAGCATTAAAAAGTGAAGTTTATTCGAATCCATTTAAGGCTGAAAGTCATTTTCGTTTGGGGCAAACATATCTATTAAGGACTTCTGATAATTTATCTAAAAGCAATATTAATAATGCAATTGCAGCGTATAGCATGGCAATATCGCTAGACAGCCTAAATACAACATATCTTTTTGAACGCGCACTGCTGCTATATCGCTTTAAAAAAGACTACACTGCGGCGATTAGTGACCTCAGTACCATTATAGAATTAAAACCTGATGGCTCAGCATTCTATTATAAGGCCATGTGTTATAAAATGATGGAGAAATTTGAAGATGCGTTAGCGGTAATTGAAGCAGGTTTACTTAAATTTCCTAATGATGATTCATTAAAAATGGCAAAAAATGAGATTTATTTTAAAATTACAAGTAATTGATTAACAAATTCGCAATTGGTTGATAATCAATGATTAAAATGTTAAGATTTTACAATTTAAGTCAATTTATTGGAATTTTAGCGTTTCATAAAATTAAAAAATGTGACCTGTATTATTCAAGTATATCAATCACTATAATTTTTAAAATGTTGAATATCAATTAATTAAGTGTATATTTTTAACCAAAAATGTGACATTTTGTTTTTTATGTAATTTATTCCTAAATGCCACCATTTATTAACTTGCAACATCTTTAATGAAATATTAACCCGCACCCGAGCAAAAAATCAATTTTATGAAAAAAAGCTACTTATTACTAACCATGGCGTTAGCGTGCGTGTTTTCCGCATCGAAAGCACAGCTGTACAATTATCTGGATGATCCGTCCGGAGCGTACTCAAGTGTTGCTGCAAATGCAACAGGAACAAATTTAACAAGGTATAATGGTTTAACGGCTGATCCTGCTTGTGGCATTGGATTTAGTTCGTATAAACACACCACCTCAACTACCTACACAAATGGTCGCCCGGGTGTTGAGTTTACAGTTACTCCGGATGCCGGCTACCAATTAAACGTAACCAGTATTTCGGTTGACATTCGCCATAATCCTAAAGGCCCAACTATGTGGAGATTAGCCTACTCATTTGACGGTGGTGCTACTTGGACTAACAATGGAGCAGACGTTTCTATTGCAAGCAGCAACTGCTTTACCAGCACAAACCTAACTTTTGATGTGATTGATTTTTCAACTACCTCAACTGTGAAAGTACGTGTTATTGGACACAGTGCTTATAGTGCATTAAATGGTGTTTCTACATTAAAAAATATAAACGTAGATGGTACAGTTTCTTTCGCCGATGGCGATGGTGACGGTTATGCTTCTGATGTTGATTGCAACGATGCTGATGCAACTATAAACCCGGGAGCTACTGAAGTTTGCAACGGTATCGACGAAAACTGCGATGGCAACGTTGATGAAGGCGTATTAACTACTTTCTATGCTGACGCTGATGGCGATGGTTACGGTGACGCGGGTGCTACTACTTTAGCTTGTGATGTACCGGAAGGTTATGTTACAGATGCTACTGATTGCAATGATGCTGATGCATCAGTTAATCCTGCTGCTACTGAAGTTTGCAACGGAGTTGATGATAATTGCGATGGCAATATTGACGAAGGTGTATTAAATACATTTTATGCAGATGCTGATGGTGATGGCTATGGCGATGCAGCGTCTACAACTTTAGCTTGCGAAGCTCCGGTTGGATATGTTACAGATGCTACTGATTGTAATGATGCTAACGCCGGTGTTAATCCGGGTGCAACTGAAATTTGTAACCTTATTGATGATAACTGCGATGGCAACATAGATGAAGGAATTGATCTTTCTATAGCAATTTCTCCTGACGGAATTATTGAATTGTGCAAGCCTGATGCTGTTACACTTTCAGGAACTGCAGGTTTCGATTCTTACCAATGGTATAAAAATGGTGCAGCCTTACCCGGAGCAACATTAATGGAGTATACTACTAATAAGCCTGCTTACTATCAAGTACAAGGTTTTATAGGTGATTGCGCGTCAGATTTATCTGCTGTGCAAGCGGTAGCTGTTTTTGAAAGTCCGTTTGCAAATATTTTCTATCCTGATGGATTGAATTTATGTGCTGCAAGCCCACTTTTATTAAAAGCAAGCTACGATCCTACTTACACTTATGTTTGGTTCCAAGATGGCGTAGAAATTGGTGGTGCAACTACTGCTAATTATGAAGCTACTACTATTGGCGACTACTATTGCGTTGTTACCAGCGCTGATGGTTGCTCAAGAACAACTGCAACTGTTACCGTGTTTACAGCTTGTCGCGAAGGCGAAATTGTTGAGACTGCAAGCATTAGCTTATATCCAAACCCTGTAAAAGATGAGTTAACCATCTCTTACAATAACGTGGATGCTACAGCTATTGCTAACATCACTATTACTGATGTTACAGGTAAAACAATTTATGCTGCTTCAGCTACAGGAACTACTTCTACTATTCAGCTTGAAAGCAATGTTGCTTCAGGTTTATACTTTGTAACCGTTGAAATTGATGGTGCAATTATGAATCAGCAATTTGTTGTAGTTAAATAATAAATAACAATTTTTAATCTTTAAAGCCTCTCGATTTCGGGAGGCTTTTTTTTTACATCAAGCTCCAAAAATATAAACGAGCTTTATATATATCAAAATTTCAAATAAGCTGACCATTTGCAGGTTTTGCATAAAGTAGTCGGGGCTGTACGAAAATCATCATTTTAAATACAGCAAAAAGGTATATTTGCTGTTTAACGCTGACACTATTAAACTACACACAAGAAAAAATATGCAATCAACAAAATTGTTTCTATTCCTTTTATCATTGATGGTATCAATAACGATGACGGCTCAATTAAGTGAGCAAAATTATCGCATTTACAGTGTGAAATTAGCCAAAGAAGTTACTATCGATGAGATTGTGCAAGACATGAAAACAAATGATGTAGTTTTCTTTGGTGAAGAACATAACGATTCGGTTACGCATTATTTAGAAGCATTATTACTGGAGAAATTATTTTTAACTTATGGTTCCGGTATTACGCTTTCGATGGAAATGTTCGACCGCGATGTTCAACCTGTTATGGATGAATATTTAATGGGAAGTATTCGAGAAAAAAATTTTAAAAAAGATGCACGTGTGTGGAGTAATTACATCAATTACAGACCAATGGTTGAATTTGCAAAAACAAACAAGTTAGATGTAGTTTGCGCAAATGCAGCAGGCAGATATTCTAATTTAGCAGGAAGAATGGGGCAAAAAGGTTTAATGGAATTACCTGATGCATCAAAAGCATTTTTTGCACCATTGCCATACGACACTGCTTCCGGAAAATATTACGAAAAGCTGGTTGAACTTACCAACCACGATCCTTCAACAGCAACAGATACCGCAAAAAAAGTTACAGATCCCGCTCCTATGGGCGGATTTAATTTAATTATGGGTCAATCATTATGGGATGCTACAATGGCATACTCGATAGCTGATTATTTAAAGAAAAATAAAAAGCAAAAGGTAATGCAAGTAAATGGTCGTTTCCACAGTGACGAGCGATTTGCTGCTGTTACACAATTAAATAATTATAACTCGAAATTAAAATCTTTAGTAATATCCAGTACTTCCGATTTATCTTTTCCGGTTATTGATTGGAGTCAATACACTAATTTAGGTGACTATATTATTGTAACTGATCCAAATGTTCCAAAAACTTACGAAGAGTAGTAGCTTATTTAAAAATTAGATGCTAAAAATCATCCTGTTGTTAATTTATAACAGGGTGATTTTTTTTATTGCTACATATAACAAAAATCAATATTCAAATGCATTGGTGAATGATATAAATCAAGTTATTAAGCTAATTATATTGCTTCATTGAAGTAGTATCTGAGGTCCAAAGGCACTTCTTAAAAATAAAAAAGTCTGCCTCATTGCTAAGGCAGACTTTATAAATATTTGAAAATCAATTATCTCATTAACAACACCATTGATGATTTGATAAACTCTACACCAAATCCATCAAGTGCTCTAATAACAACAACATAATTATCAACCTCTTGCATTTGTTCTTGGAAAGTTCCATCCCAACCTGCTTCAGGATCTGTTGTTTCATATAATAAATCGCCCCAACGATTGTAGATAGCGAAATACGTTATTTCTCCTAAACCAATAAGAATTGGATGGTAAGTATCATTTAGTCCATCGCCGTTAGGTGTAAAGGCTGTTGGAGAAGCCACCAAAGTTTGTTCAAGAACAAATACCGTCATTGAGTCAATTGCTTCGCAACCGTTTGCATCAATACCGGTAACATAATAAAGGGTAGTATCTTCCGGGAAGGCAGAAGGATTATAAATTGATGAATCAGTTAAGAATTCGCCGGGCGTCCAAGTATAAGTTACGGCGCCGGAAGCTTCCAATTGAGCGAAACCGCCTTCAACCATGTATAAATCTTCACCTGCTTCAACAATAGGTAATTCATATAAAAATACGCTTACATCATCGGTATCGGTGCAGCCATTTGAATCGGCAACTACTAATTGATAAAACATATTTGTTAAAGGCCACATTACAGCCGGGTTAGCAATTGTATCATCATCCAGGTATACAGGAGGAGTCCACAAATAAGTTACTCCGCCGCTACCGGCTAAATTAATGGTATCAGTAGGGCAAAGCGACATATCAGGACCGGCATTTGCGATTGGTGCAGGTGGAACTTCAACAGTTACTTCGCGTTCAATTGTTCCGCAAATACCAACACCTACAGCTAAATAAGTAGTTGTAACAGTAGGTGAAGCAACAACAGTATCGCCAACGGCGGCAGTTAAGCCATCAACCGGTGTCCAAGTCCAGTCGTAATCTTCACCACCAATAATATTTAATTCCACTGAATCGCCCGGACAAATCAAGGTAATACCTTCAGTTGAAATATCAACACCATCAGCTGCAACACCAATAGAAGAAGTAGCATCCAATGCTTCGTCTAAATCATCTGCATCTAAAATATAAGCAAATGCAATGCATTGACATTCACCTGCAGCAATTAGCGGGATTTTAAATGTTACTTGAGTGGCGCAGTCTTGAATAATGCTGCCTGAAGTAGAGTAACCTCCGCTCCAAGGGCAAACAGATGTACCTGACCATGCTTGAGCAGGTGTTCCGTCTGTGGTACTGAAACAGCCAAATGTTACCCTAGCATTTTCATCTCTCGCACCCATACCTAAAAAACAGCCATACGTTAATCCTTCAGCGGTTACCAAAGCATCAGGGTCAGTTGGAGGGTTATAAACAACTATGTTTTCGGTAGTAAAGTCGAATGACCAAGGTTGGTCTTGATCCGGGTCAACGTTACGCATATAATATACGTCTGTTAAATCTGTTGGTCCGTCGTTACAAATCAAAATGCGTGTAACAAAATACCTTGCATTTTCAGGAAGTGTTGTAGTTTGCGTAACCGTAACATCTTCAGATGCAATTGAACCGTCCCAAATAACGGTATAAGTGCCTGCAGTGTAATCGTAAGATGTTATATCACCCGGAATTTCATTGGTCCAGCAATACTGATCGGTATTAGTGTAAACCGAGGCGCCAATCTGAATTTGCCAACCTTCAACCGGTGAACCCGGTACAAAGTAATCCCCGCAATAGTCAGGTGTTCCTGTTGTCCAACCATCCATATCAGAATCGGCAACGAAACCAAGTCCGGAGAATACGTTTGGGTGGTAACCGGCAGGTGGTGCGGCATTTGAGCCATACGCACCGCAAGTATTAACGCCAACTTCCACAAAGTTACCCTTCATAAAGGCGTTGGCGCCAACAATCTGGGCTTTGGTAGCTGTTGATATTAATATCAACAACAATGGGAGGAATTTGTGTAGGTGTTTCATTTATTGTTATTGGTTTTAATTAATTTCCAAAGCAATTGTATTTTTGAAAGGAACAATTGCTTTGGAATTTAGTTTACTTCAAAAATTTATTCTAATAATTAAATTATTAACGCACTATTGTTAAGTTTCCTTGAACAAAGATTGGTTCACTTAAGCTTGTAGCAGCCTTAATGATTACTACAAACGAGCCAATACCTTGTGGTTCCTTGTTATATTCACCGTTCCAGCCTTTAGGGCAAGGGCTATCGCCGCTGCATTCACCCGGACAAAGGGCACCACCTTCAAAAACAACTTCACCGTAACGGTTAAAAATTGTAAAGCTTTCTATACAACCGCTTCCTGACAATTGAGGGAACCAAGTATCATTTTGACCATCACCGTTAGGTGAGAAAGCAGTTGGAATTCCAATTACTAATTCGCCGATAACATTTATAGTGATGGTATCTACATCCACACAACCATTAATATCGATACCTGTAACTATATAGGTAGTAGTATCGGCAGGTTGAGCAATTGGATTTGGAATATCGGTAGCACTTAAACCTGTTGCAGGTGTCCAAGAATATTCAACAGCACCTTCAGCAGTTAATTGTGATGATTCACCTTGATAAACATCGATTGTTGTTGGGTCTGCACTTACCGACATAATATCTTCCAGGTTAGGATAAACACTCACTATTATTTCATCGGTATTAACGCAACCATTTGCATCGGTTCCGGTAACGGTGTAAGTTGTAGATTCGTTAACAGTGCATGTTGGATTTGCACAATCGTCGCAACTTAATCCTGTTGAAGGTGTCCAAACATAATCTACAGCACCCTCTGCCAATAAGCCAATAGAGCCTTCAGGGCACAAATCAACATCAGGACCTGCATCAACAACCGGAAGTGGATTTACCAAAACGGTAACTTCATCGGTAGCCGGGCAGTTATAAATATCATATGTAGTTAAAGTATAAACATAAGTTCCCGCTTCGGTAGGTGTTGATTCCGGATTTGGGCAATCGGTACAATCTAAATAAAGAGATGGTGACCATTGGTAAAGGTTGTCGACCGGACCACCATCACCGGTAATTGAGGCAACATCACCAAGACACATTTCAATATCATCGCCAGCGTCAGCTACTTCATTGCTGTCAACTTGAATAGTTATTTCTAAAGTTGCATCACCGCAGAATCCACCTACACCTGTAATTGTATAAGTAGTAGTTTCAGAAACTGTTGCAGTTACTGCGATTCCGGTATCTGTGCTTAGCCCATCAGAAGGCGTCCAAGTCCAAACATAATCATCAGCACCTATAATACTTAAATCAATAGAATCGCCCGGGTTACAAATTGTTACAATATCACCCGAAGCAACGGTAACGCTATCAGCTGTAAGGTTATAAGTAACAGTAGCTTCGAGGGCTTCTTCCAAGTCGTCAACGTTCAAAATATAAGCAAACGCAACACATTTGCATTCGCCGGGGTTAATTTCAGGTATATAAAAAGCTATTGAGTTAGCAATATCTCCAACTGAAGATCCTGTTCCGAAATATCCACCGGTTGCCTCCCAAACATCTTGAGGTGTGCCGTCAGCAGTTCCGAAGTTACCGTATGAAACGCGTGCATTCTCATCGCGAGCACCGATACCTAAGAAACAACCGAAAGTTAAGCCTTCAGAAGTAACTAATGCTTCAGGATCAGCAGGTGGTTGATAAACAATAACGTTATCGGTAGTGAAATCACCACTCCATGGTTGATCGTTATCCGGGTCAACATTACGTTTGTAGTAAACATCGTTCAAAACTTCGTCACCATTATTACAAAGTAAAATACGCGTTACGAAATATAATTTATCTTCAGGTAGTGTAGTAATTTGTGTAATATCAAGGTCAACCGTGGGTGTTGTGATATTACCTGTCCAAATACCGGTATAAAGTCCGGCTACATAGGTGTAATCCGAAACATCTCCCGGTATATCAGCGCCGCCGCAACTTTGATCGGTATTGGTCCATACTGTACCACCAACCTGAACTTGCCATCCTTCAACCGGTGAACCCGGCACAAAATAGTCGCCGCAATAATCCGGCGAGCCGGCATCCCATCCATCAGATTCCCAATCTGCAACAAAGCCTAAGCCCGTTTCGGTAGGGTGATATCCAACAGGTGGTGCAACGTTAGAACCATAGGCCCCACAGGTATTAATGCCCACTTCAACAAATTCGCCTTTTAGGTAACAGTTAGCACCAACAATTTGAGCTGTAAGCGTTTGTGTGCTTAGTATAAACAATGTTATTAGAATCGAAACAAAGTATCTTATGCTTTGCATTTCAAGTAGTATTTAAAATTTAAAAAATGTTATTCATTAACCACACCAAGCGTTGAGCGATAGCGCTCACCCAATTTAGCGAAATATTCGTTGTATTCAGTGATGCCCCAACCTCTTGGTTCAGTATACTCCAGCATCAAATGAACAGTTGCAACATTAGTAGCATAATCAACTGTATAAGTCATGAGGTTGTCGCGACATAAACCGAAGAAACGATCAGCAGCAGCGGCATCTTTAAATGCAATAGCACTTATGGAAAATGAATAATCGGCTACCAGTGGTGATTCGGTATCGAGACGGATAACCATATTGTCCGCAATAGTGGCTTCACCTCTAACCGGCGCTTGCGCAGAGCTAGTAAGGTTTACAGCCGAAACAAGGAGGAGAATAACAGTAAGCTTTTGTAATAATTGCTTCATAAGCATGTTTCGTTTAGTTTGTTAACAAATTCAATTTACGTTTAAAGGTATGGTTCTGTGACCAAAAAAGCAAATTTGAGTAAGGCAATTATGAACAATGGCGTTAATTTTAGCATTTATTAGGAGACACCGGTATTTTTTATGTAGTTAACTTAAGTTAAAACCTTACTAAAATCAATCAATTTTGAAATTCAATATTTGGAAATTTGTTGCAGCAATGCAACCAAAATACGCACTTGGTTTATTTGCGATTTTAGTAGCTGTTTCAGTTTATTTTAGTTTTCAATTAAAATTCTCTTACGATTACGAAGATTTTTTTCCGCAAGGAGATGAAGATTTAGATTTTTACTATTTATTCAGAGATAAATTCGAACATGACGATAATTTTTTATTGGTAGGACTTAAACCGAAAGATGGCATTTTTAATGAAACATTTTTAACAGCTTTAGATTCAGCAACAAAAAAATCGTCGCGATTAGCTGAAGCAGAATCTGTTTATTCGCTTACCAATTTTAATTATTTTATTAAATCACCTTTTGGATTTATTGATTACCCGGCGCTGCACATTACTGAACCGGAACGCTATGCAAATGATAGCATGCGATTGCGATTAGACGAGCGTATAAATGGAAAATTAATTTCTTCCGATTTTGCAACAACTGTTATTTTTATCAAAACAAAAGACACTGTTTCGCAACAAGAAGCCGAGCTGTTGGTTAGCAATATCAAATCAATTATGCATGATACCAATTTGTCTGATTTCCATTTATTAGGCAAAGCGAATTTCCAGGTAGAATTAATTCAAATTCAGCAAAAAGAGTTTACCTTATATGCGCTCTTAAGCTTTTTATTGGTGGGCATTGTAACGTTTTTAATGTTTCGTAAAATATGGTGCGTAATTGTTGCCATGTTAACGGTTGGCGTAGCACTTATTGTATTTATCGGAGTGCTTGCTGCATCGGGCATTGAGCAGAATGTGATGAGCACTTTATTTCCTATTGTAATTATTATTGTGGGCATTTCGGATGCTGTTCACTTTTTAGGAAAATACATTGTAGAATTGCGTAAAAACAGTAATAAAAACATTGCCTTATACCGCACATTATCGGATATTGGATTCGCTACATTTTTAACTGCAGTTACATCGGCAATAGGATTTGCAACTATGCTAACTTCAAACGTGCCGCCAATTAAATTTTTCGGTATTTTATCGGGGCTTGGTGTATTAATTGTTTATGTGGTGGTATTGTTTTTTATTAGCCCCTTGTTAAAATTATTCACACTGGAACAACTAGACAGCAATGCAAAAAATGACGATAAAAGATGGAATGTATTTTTATCATCCATTTATGAATCAGGCAGGAAATATCCTCGTAGAATATTGTTAATCAGTGGTATTATTTTATTAATTTTTACGTATGGCATTACACAAATAAGCACCGACATCCATTTGGCAGCCGGTATGCCGAAAGGTGAAAAAATTACCGAAGACTTCAACTTTTTTGAAGCTAATTTTAATGGATTCAGGCCAATGGAAATTGCTGCGGTTGCGCAAGGAGATTACTTGATTACTTCGCCGGAAATTTTACATGAAATTGACAAAGTGGAAACTTATGTAAAGCAATTTGAAATAGTAAATGGATTGCAGAGTATCACCATGGTGTATAAGAGTTTAAATCGCGCATATAATGGAGATGATCCCAATGCTTATTTATTGCCGGCCGACAGCAGTATAATAGTGCAATACAACAGGGATTTGAAGCGCGCCAATATTAATGCATTAAACACACTGATTTCTGCAGATAAAAAGTATGGTAGAATAAGCTCATTTTTAAGCGATGCGGGCACCGACAGTATTAGGGTTGTGCAAGCAAAAATCAATGCATTTATCAGTGAAAATACAGATTCCGAGAAGGTGAAATTTACCATTACAGGAACAGGCATTATTTTCGATAAAAACACGCAATATTTGCGCAGTAATATTATCAGCGGCGTGCTGTTGGCGTTTTTGTGTATCGGCATTTTAATGGCCTATATGTTCCGCGATTGGAAAATGGTGGTAATCAGTATTATTCCAAACGTTATTCCGTTGGCGGTTTGTGCAGGAATTATGGGATTACTCAAAATTGAGTTGGATGCCCCAACTTCGATTATTTTCGGTATTTCTTATGGTATTGCAGTAGACGACACCATCCATTTTCTGTCGAAATTTAAAATTGAGCGACAAAAGGGATATGACGTTGAAACCGCTATTCGTAATACGTTTGAGGAAACCGGCAAAGCTGTTTTCATTATGTCGGTAATATTGCTATTTGGGTTTTTAATACTCCTACTCTCTCCTACCGCCGCCACTTTTAACATTGGGTTGCTCACAGGAATAACCTTGTTTTCAGCAGTATGGCCCGATGTATACTTATTGCCTTTAATGTTGCGTAAATGGATGAAATAACAAGCATTTTTCGGATGCTACAACCATTGATGTTATTTTTACATCACTAAATAGATGTCTGTGAATAATAAATCATTAATTGGAATAGTAGGTGCCACAATTTTATGTGCATGCTTATCTTGCAACAAAGATGTGCGCACGTTTAACGATATGCATTTCAGTTTTGAGTTTGATGCAACCCAACCGCGACTCGACAATTTGGGCAACCCGGCTGAAATCCCCGTGGGACATGCAACACAAACACCCGAATTTAGTTTACTCAGCATACACTACATTGAAGTTGCAGCCGATGAATTTACACCATTTAAGGATGGCAGTTTACTGTATATGGCAGCAGAAACAAACGAAGGAGGTGACGGAGCCATCGATTTTGACTCATCGCTGGTTGCAGCGCCGAATACAGATTATTTGAAGATCAATTTGGAGCGATTACAACCGGGTACATACAAATATATCCGCGTATCGGTTGCGTTTCAGCAGTATACAGTTCAGTATGATGTTAGCAATATACCTGTAGTTGGTGCTTTAACAAACCAATCAGGCAGTATTGCTTCTTTTATTGGTTATAGAACTTTTATTCGCGACCTAACCATACAAAACCTTACTACAACTATTAATCAAAATAAGGAACAAGGCTTTTGGGGTTTTGAGACTTTATTTACTGATGATTGGGCTGTTTACAATGCAATTTATACAGGTCAATCGCCGCCAGGTGCAACAACAGTTGTTAATCCGATAGATGCAACCTCACCGGTTCCTGCGGGGTCTTGTGTAATAACGGGAGCTTTCACCGAACCACTGGTAATAAGCGGAGATGAAACGGAGGAACTTTATATTACACTTTCATTCTCAACAAATGAAAGTTTTGAATGGATAGATACAAATATGAATGGCAAATGGGACATAGACGCAACAAATGCTGCAAATACAGAGCAAGTAGTGGATATGGGACTCAGAGGTTTGATTCCGAGTTGGGAATGGAAAGAATAAATATTTTATCCACACAGGTTAAAAACTTTTAACTTTCAAATAAAATATTATCTTAGCCCCAAGTTTTGTGAACCAACTTGAAACGCCACATTTTATTTTTTTATCGACCCGCTCAACACAAAAAATGTTGGAATACGGTTTTTATGTTAACACACACCCAAAACTTGTAATCATTTAAGTTTAACCAATAAATATAATCTACAGATGAACAGAAGATCCTTTTTACGTAATACCATTGCAGGCACTACTGCTGTTGCTGTTACACCGGCTGCATTTTTAGCTAGTTGTGGCGACCCGCCGTTACCAAAACCAACAATAGGCAATGTGAGCGGTATTCAAGTACCTGCACCACCATTTGATAATGCATTTAATACCCTTAATGTAACTTCGGCAATAAGTGCCGCAATTGAGGCGTCAAAAAATTATGCCGTATTAATTGGCATCAATGGAACATTTTGCTATGGCTACACTGATTCAATTTGGGGACCAACATTAAAGTCAACCTCCGGCAATGCAGCCAGCATTACGCTGACCAATAGCACTACTGAAACATCAAACTTGCATTTCCATGGGTTAATATTAGATGCTAATTCAGAAGATGGTATTGAAGGTGATGTAAGCAATGGTTCTACTAAAACTTACAATTTTACAGTAAATAATCGCGCAGGTTTATATTGGTATCACGCACATTACCAAAAAACAGCAGGAAAGCAGATGAACTTAGGTTTAGGTGGACTTTTCTTGGTTGAAGATAGTGAGGAAGATGGTTTAAATCTGCCAACAGGTGATTTAAAATCAACTACAATTGTAATTCAAGATAAACGTTTTAACGAGGATAACCAAATGTTTTACGGTCCAAACATTGCGGAACGTATGGCAGGTTACTTCGGAGAAACCATTTTAGTTAATGGTATTCAAGGACCATTTAAAAATATTTCGTCAAGAATTCATCGCTTGCGCATAGCAAATGGCAGCACAGCAAGAATTTATAATTTAGGCTTAAACGTTTCAACCGGTGAAGAAGTGTCTTTCACTATTATTGGTGGTGATGGTGGTTTAGTAAAAAACACCGGTGGAGCAATTAATCAAATATTATTAGCACCGGGAGAACGTGTTGACACTTTAGTAGACTTTACAAGTTTTGCTGAGGGCACTGAAATATTCATGAACAGTAAGATCTTTGGCGGTGGCGGTGATTACCAAGGTGCTGCAAGTTTTGATATCATGAAATTTGTTGTCACTAATGTGGAAGCTGAAACCTACAGCATACCGGGCTCTTTATCATCAATAGTTGATTTAACTGAAGGTGATGTTACAGGGGAAACTAGAAATATGAACATTTCTAACGATAACATTAGCAATGATGATGCATTAAATAACCCTGATAATATGCATGGAATTAATGGCGATGCATACGATGCAGATGTTGTTAACTTCACAGTTAATTCGGGTGCCGTTGAGAAATGGGTGTTCGATAACAGCGGTGGAAATGAACCTCGCGCAATGCATGTTTATGGCGCACAATTCCAAATATTTGCACGTGAAGGCGGACGCGGTAACGTTAAAATTTGGGAACGTGGATGGAAAGATACCGTGTTAATGCTTCCGGGTGAAATTGTTACTATCCTAATTCCATTTACAGTGGCTGCCGGTAAGTATCACGTAGTTTGCACAAATATGGAACAAGCAGATTCAGGCTTGGTAAATACATTTGAAATTATATAATCATGTCATGATTGTATGTATATCGAAAACCCGCCAATTGGCGGGTTTTTTTATGCGCATATCATACAAAACCTAAAGAGAGCAGCGCTTTTGGGAACGACAGGGTTCAAATATCGGGCAGATAGCACCTTGAGGGATGCAATTGTTTGTTTTATGTAAATTATATCGAAGGATTGGATTTAAACATACCTAAAATGTGTTTTATCCGTTAAATGATTATCTTA
Organism: Bacteroidota bacterium; assembly: GCA_031372705.1. Classification (GTDB taxonomy): domain Bacteria; phylum Bacteroidota; class Bacteroidia; order Chitinophagales; family BACL12; genus UBA7236. The sequence continues at coordinate 22,145 of JANMLV010000047.1, forward strand.
GTTACCTTAAAACCTCATTTATGCTGTTAAAACAAGCCGTTCGCCCACTTAAATTAACCATGTTATGGAGTGTTCTATTCATTGCCAATGTCACACTTAAATCGCAGGAAAATAAGGAAGGAGGCATGACCCAATTTTATATTGTGAGCATTGTATTTACCATTTTGGTAGTTGGTGGTGTTTTATCATTTTTTATTTCGAATAAAAAGAAAAGAGATTGAAGCTAAGGTTATTTTTGCGGTCAAATATATCTATGTACCGTTTAAAGATATTACTGCTGCTATTACCTATACTTTGCGTTCAAGCGAAATGCAGCGGCAATAAAGACTTATCTGCACAAACCAATGACACACTGCCTCAGCCGGATTCGTTAGTCACATTTACCATTGCTTCAGTTGGTGATTTAATGTGTCATAGCACCCAATTTAATTATGCTAAAGTAGAGGAAGACAGTTTTAATTTTGAACCTTGTTTTGAGTATGTTTTGCCGTGGCTGCAAAAGCCCGATTTGCTATTAGGTAACCTGGAAACTACACTTGCCGGCAATAAACAAGCATATTCCGGATTTCCATATTTTAATACTCCCGACGATTACGCAATTGCGATAAAAAACGTTGGATTTGATTTTTTGATTACTGCGAATAACCATAGCAACGATACCGGTGAAAAAGGTATTTTGAGAACCATTTCCAAACTTAATGAAATTGGTTTTCCCACCACCGGAACATTTTCTTCACAAAACGACCGCGATTCAATTCGCATTGTTGATGTTAAAGGGGTGAAAATTGCCATTATGGCTTACACCTACTCCACCAACGGATTACCTGTTACCGAGGGGAAACCTTGGTTGGTGAATATGTGTGACAGTGCACTAATAAAACGCGACATTGAAAAAAGCAGAACACTTGGAGCTGAATTAGTTGTGGTTTTTTATCACTTTGGAGAAGAATACCAACGTTTACCAAGCAAATACCAAGAAAACTTTGTAAATCATGCCGTTAATTGCGGTGCAGATGTTGTGTTTGGCAGTCATACTCATGTTTTGCAACCTGCTACATTCAAAAAAGGCGTTAATTCAACGGTTGATAGTGTTTTTGTTGCTTATTCGATGGGTAATTTTATTAGCAATCAGCAAGATGAATATACCGATGAAGGGGTTATTTTTAACTTGCATTTTGAAAAGAATTTAAATACCAATAAAATTGTTTTAACTAAGGCTGATTACGTGCCTACATGGGTTTACAAAGGAAAAAACGAGGCTAAAAAGTTACATGTTGTTTTTCCTGCTTTCGATCCTAACGATCCGGAATTGCCTGAATTTGTGCAGAAATATTACAAAGACGAAGTTGAAAAGGCGATTACCAATACCACAAAAACAATGAACACTTACACCGGAAGCATAAAACCCGCTGTAATTGAGTGATTTAGCACGCAATTTGCAACATAACTAACATGAAGAGTTCAATTTCCATAATTTGTTTCTTATTGATGTTTCAATTCGTTGATGCACAAATTGGCAATCCATTTAAAGGAGAGGAAAACATTGACACTTTATATTATGTGCAGTTAGATTCATTCAGCATTGAAGCAAGGCCATTAAATAATTACAATTATTCGCGTTATGAAACCATTGTAAAAAAAGTTTATCCCTATGCCGATTCTGCTATCATGTACATCAAACAATTAGACAATTTAGCCTTTGAAAAACGAAAAGATGAAAAAGAATACAAAAAAGAATTAGAAGATAAATTGCGTGCTACTTTTGAAGATAAATTAAAGAATCTTTCTCGCTCGCAAGGTGAAGTATTGATAGATATTATTGAACGTAATACCAATAGATCAATGTATACTATTTTAAAAGATTACAAAAGTGGAAGTTCAGCATTTTTTTGGAACAGTTTAAGCAAAGCTTATGGCTATGATTTAAAAGATAAGTATAATCCAAATAACAATCCTACACTCGAAAATATTATTCAAGATTATGAACGCACTTACAAAAAGAAGTAAGGCATTCGTTTGTAATTACTGTCCTGCTTAGGTTTCACGCTTTTATACTTTTGGAGATTTATTATTTACCGGTGCATTTATTTATTTTATCCCACACTAATTCCGGTTCGTAGCCACGACCAATTAAGTAAGTTGCCGTTTTGCTTTTCGTTTCAAAAATGTTTTTAGCATCATACCTTTTTAGTGCCGACAATACCAATGTGTGCAGCGTTTTTTCGTAGTCGGAAGATTCAATTTCTTTTAATGCTTTATTGATACAATATTCGGATATTTTATGTGCTTTTAATCCTTGAATAATTTTACCTCTCCCCCACTTTTTTATTCGGAATTTTCCACCTGCATATGCTTTCGCATAGCGTTCTTCATTTAGGAAATCATCTTCAATTAATTTATTAATAATTTCTTCGAGTTCGTTGCCGTACACTTTTAAGGAAAGCAATTTTGTTCTTACTTCCTCATGACATCTTTCTTGATAAGCGCAGTAATGTCTCAATTTTTTTAGGGCAACATCATTCATTAAGGGCTAAAAATAAAAAAACTGACAATAGCAATTGCCGGTTTTTAATAACATATTTAAATTGTGATTAAACTTGGTCTAAAGGCTTGTCAGCTTCTTCCATTTCTTCCGGTGCACCGTTAAAAGGAGGATACTTTTCGGTCAAGAAAGTTAAGTATAATCCAACACGCATTGCCCAACGAACAGTGCCTACGTTAAATTTATGCCATCCTTCCGGATATTTTCCGGTAAACAATACCACCCACCATGCAAGAAAAACAAGCACTGCAGTTCCAATCATTCTTACGTATAAGCAGATACCATGAGGAATTCCTACGTAGAACATGCCAAAGAAAGAGCGGAGCAATAATTGTCCTCTCCCGATATGAACATGCTCATAATTAACGCTGGTATTATCATCTGTGCCTGAAGGGCCAAATGAAGGATATCCATCCGATAAATTGTACAAACGCGCCATTAAGCGGATATACCATCTGTTGTAACCTAACATGGCATTATAATAAAAATCAGGTGTTTTGCCGGTAAATAGGATAATCCACCAAGCAACAAAAATTGCGATGTAAATCCAGATGGCATAAAACATGAGCAGGAAAATGTGTGGAATGGCAATATAAAGCCATCCAAAAAACGATCTGAGTAGTAGTTCACCTCGTGAATACGACTCTTGATGAGTAATGTTGAGTTTAAGCATGATGGTTATTTTGGGTTAATAAATGTTATCAAATATAACCAAAATAGTGAAAACCAAAATAAGTAACTAACATTTGCCTTTGTGCAGTAAACAAGTGTTTTATTCGGTTGTAGTCTCAAAGCAACCTATATCAGGCAAAGTTGCACCGAAAGGACGTGGTTCGCCGTTAATATCAATAATTACAGGTTCTGTTGGGATGATAATTCCCGCATTTATGGCAGGTGAACCAACAGCAGGGCAATAATTGCGCTCACCTATATTGGCAAATATTGGGTCGGTGTTAAAAAAACAGCCTGTATCGTTAAGCAAATCGGGATTGACATCTGTGCGCAGCACGCAATTGGTAAAATTAAAATTGAAAACAGTAGGCGCGTTTAAGGTATCTATAACAATTTCGTTTCCTTCGGCAATTGAGCCGTAAATGATGCAATTGGAGAAGTCGGCACGGTTAAGATCATTTTGAAGCGTTAAATCGAGGCTATATGCGAAATAATCGGTAATTCCCAAGGCGGGAGTTTGATGAGCCAAGTAATTAGAACTATATGCACCCAATGTGCAATGTTTAAAATTGTAATCTCCACCCAAAAACAATGCAGTGTTAGAACCGCCGCAATTGTAAATCAAGTTATTAGTTGCATCAATTTTGCAATTAATTGAAGTAATTCCGTTTAATTGACAATCGAATATCTTCGTGTTTTCGATTACAAGTTCCGGTTGATTTTCGTAAAAAGAAGTGGGGTCGGGATTAGTGGATAAGCCCATATTAATACCTTGATTGGCATTCTTGATTTCAGCGTATCTAATAATATTATCGAAACTCCCGCGCAACAAGTAAATGCCTTCCCATTGTCCGGGTACATCTTCATAAAATTCTTCTAATCTATCACCTTGAAACGTAACCAGGCTGTCTTTTGTGCCCAAAACATTCAGTGTGCCAATTACATAAAAATAACTACCGCCGTGTAAATAGATATTTGAACCTTCGGTGATGGTAAGTGAGCATAATGTATCAACTAAAACGGAACCAATAATTACATGCGGTAAATCATCGGTCCAGGTTGTATCGCACAGAATTTGGCCGTAATAAAAATGCGCATTTTGCCCATAGGCAATCAATTTTACATCTTGTAAATTACCATTGGTTGTAAATGAAATTAAATCTTCAACAACATAAGGTAAAGCATCGTTATTTGGGTCAACGGTAACTTCAATAAATAAATAAAGACTATCGTTTGCGGGGATTTCAATTTGTGAAAAATTGGTGCCTGACTCGCCATCAACATTTATGCGGAATTGTGAAGCATCGCCACCTTGTAATTGAATGTTTTCGATGATGAGCCCTTCGTTGTAGTTATTATACAATTTTAATGGCAAGGTAACCGAACCAACTGTTGTAAATACAGTATCGAAATGAACAGTATCTTCACTGAAGGCGAGCATGGCGTCAGTTTCCGTATATATGGAATCTTTTCTGCAGCCTTGCGTAAATGCACTGATACTAATTAAAACGATTAAAAGAATGTATAAACGCGATGGAATTGTTTTCATTGAAATTTTATACTTGAACGCTGGAAATGGTAAAATAGTGTGGTAAAATTAGTAAAACTTTTACACCCACTATTCTGAAATTGTTCGGTTGGGCTTCGGTATTGCTTAATTTTGCAGCTCCAAAAATCATAAAATGAAAAAACTAAACCTATTATTTGTAAGTATTTTAAGCATTAGCTTGTTGGTTGCGGGCTGCAAGGGCGGAAAAAAAGACAAAACCGAATTAACCGACATTCCTGAGCAAAAACCAATTGCTGTAGCAGGTATGCAACAAGATACTTTATTGGTTCCATCAACCGATGGGCTTGAAATGCGTGCCATTGTTTATGCTATCGATTCAACCAGTCCTGTTATTGTGTTGTGTCACCAAGCCAGAATGAACAATTACGAATATGCGGAAATAGCTCCGAAGTTGAATGCTTTAGGATATAATTGTGTAGCGTTGGACCAACGTTCAGGCGGACCAATGGATGCGCATGAAAATGTAACATTTAATAATGCAACAGCGAAAGGACTTCCTACGGGATATACCACTTCGTTAAGTGACATTACTGCCGGTGTAAATTTGGCTGCGGCTCAATTTAAACAGCCTGTAATACTTTGGGGAAGCAGTTATTCGGCAAGTTTAGTATTGAAAGTAGCCATGGAAAACAATAACGTAAAATCTGTTATTACATTTAGCCCGATTTTGAAATTTGATGATGGTTCAACGGCTGCTGATTATTTTAAAAATTATACGGGCAAGCCGATTTTCATGACATCAACCGAAAAAGAAGCTGCACCGCTTACCAAGGCGATGGGTCATTTATCGGATGAGGTGTTGTATCAATATTATCCTGATATGAAGGGAACACACGGTTCAAAAGCACTTTGGAGCAGCGATCCTGCTAACGAGGAGTATTGGGCAGAAGTAGAAAAATGGTTGTCAGCGCATAAATAATTGCAATTACCAATTAAATATCCGATTACATGTTGCAACAGGTAAAACTTATGTTGGGGCATTTAATCGGATTTTTTAATGCTTGAAAATAGTGCCAAATTGATGTAAATTATTCATTATCAAGTAGTTATGACTTTACATGTGGTTTAAACATTATCGGTACTAACTTTATTTAAAATATCTTCACGCAATTAATCGTCATACATTGAAGTATGAACGAGAGTTTACATTTAGGCACTTTAATGACTCAACAGCAAAACGAGATTATTGAGCAAGCGGTTAAGAATGAGCGCAAAAAGCTATTGCAATTCATTAGGACCCGTGTTGCTAACGAAGATGATGCCAGCGACATTCTGCAGGATGTTTTTTATCAATTAGCTTCTAACCGCGGCATGGTAGATACCATTGAAAACATGGCATCTTGGCTGTATAGAGTTACCCGTAACAAAATAATTGACTGGTATAGGAAACGAAAAACGGAGTCGATTGATACGATGGCAGCATTTGATGATGAGGATGAAGATGGTTATTTCTCCAACTTGGCGGCACTTTCATCGGCTGATTCGGATAACCCGGATGAGATTTATGAGCGCCAATTGGTTTGGGATACCATGTATGAAGCTTTAAGCGAACTACCTGAAGACCAGCGAGAGGTTTTTATTCTGCATGAGCTCGAGAATAAAAGCTTTAATGAAATTGCTGAGCAAACAGGTGTTTCGGTTAACACGCTTCTTTCGCGGAAACGATATGCAGTATTGCATTTACGCGAAAAACTGCAAGGTTTGTACGACGAATTAATTAACAAATAAAATCATTATTATATGAAAAAAAGAAATTGGATCAAGTATGGCATAGGCGCATTAATTGCCGGAGCCGCGATGATCACCTTAATGGGATTTGCCACCATGTATTTATGGAATTGGCTTATTCCTGAGATATTTAACGGCAGTACCGTTACATTTTGGCAAGCGATTGGCCTTTTGGCTTTAGGTAAATTGTTAACGGGTTTTATGGGTGTTGGAAGACATAGCTGGAGCAAAGGCGGCCACAGTGGTTGGAGTCATAAAAAAGACATGTTTTGGAAACAAAAAATGGAAGATAAAATGGCTAATATGACCGACGATGAACGCGCTAAATTTAAGCAGTACTATTATAACAGATGTGGTTGGAAAACAAGCGCCGAACCGGAAAATAGCGAGAAAGCACAAGCAGGACAGTAAAAATTTACTATCAATTATTAGGAGCCGCAATAAATACCATTTATTGCGGCTCTTAATTTTAGGGAAATTAATAAGCAGATACAATTAAATGTGGTGTCCATTTGTACTGTTTCCATAAAAATATTATTTTAGTGCTTTAATAATTTAAACTAAAAAATCATGAGTAATCCGCAACAAATCCTCGACAACGTAAAGCAATTTATCCAAAGTGTTGGTGTTGACCCTGCAACCTGCTGGAATGAACAAACCAAGGCTTATTATATTTACAAAGGCTCAGCCAAATTAGAAGTGTTTGTGTCGAGTCATCCTCAAAATGATGGCACTACGAGACATTATTTACGCATTTTCAGTGGGTTAATAAAAGTGCCAACTACTAACAAGGAACATTTTTATCGCAGGTGTATGGAAATTAGCGACCAGAGTCTTGGCGTTAAATTAACGGTGGTTCCAAATGCTAATCCGGATAACGATTGGGTGTATGCCACTTACGAACGCGACATTAATGGCATGGATTACAATGAAACCGTAACCTGCTTAAACGATATGGGTTTGTGGGCCGATTGGTTAGATGATCAATTAAAAAATGAATTTGGTGGTGGAGCGGGTCCGGCTGCACCTGTGCAATAAAGGTAAGTTAAGTCTAAATAATCGTTGTGTAATTGCAGCGGTTATTTAGATTTTTAATAGGTTTTTAGTTGTATTATTATTTAATGAATTACAATTATTTTTTCAGAATATTTCATCTCACTTGCACTTGTGACTTGCTAAATATTCATTCCATTTTGAATAAATTCAGTTGAAATATTTAGATGCTGCACAAGATTATACATTAGCTGCAACACCAACATGGCCAAATTCAATAACGTAATTCTGAAATACATCAGGCATTTTGTTTTCGGTAAATTCTTATACCATTTTTATTTAAGCTCAAAAAAGTGAGTAGTAAACAAAATTATTGCCCCTGTTATATTTATCACTGTTTTATTGTTGCTCAAAATAATTGTAAACAACTTGTTTAAAGTAGTATTTGCAATTAAATTTACAATAAAAAAAAAGATGGCACATATTGAATTAGGCAATCCATTGCCGGGTATTAGAGGTTTATTAAAATATAATCCTGCAACGGCATATCCCTTGCTATTATTAGCTGAAACGCTTTTACAGGGAAATAGTACATTATCGAAAGGCGAGCGCGAAATAATTGCAACCGTTACATCAGGTAAAAATGATTGCCAATTTTGTCAGTTATCGCATGGTGCTGCAGCAGCGCATCATTTGAAAATTGGTTTAAACGATATAGAAAAAATTAAATCTGCACCGAACGATTCCGCATATTTATCTCCTAAAATGAAAGCGTTATTAATTATTGCAGGACAAGTACAAACAGGAGGAAAAAATGTAAGCACAACTGCAATTGATGATGCAAAAAAGTGCGGTGCAACAGATATGGAAATTCACGATACTGTGCTTATTGCAGCAGCATTTTGCATGTTTAATAGATATGTTGATGGTTTAGGAACGGAATCAGAAAGCAGCGCTGAAACTTATTTAACAGCATCTGCTCGTATGGCACAAGAGGGTTATTTAAGAAAGGAAAATCTGACTATGCTTGGCATTGATACGGAAAAATAGTCGTTATCAAAATCAATCCGCACCATCTGCTTGTGCAGCAGTTACTGCATAGTTGCCGATATTTTCACCAACGGTTAATCCTGTTTCACAATCGAAGCGAAAATGGATGCGCGAATAAATTCTTGATTCAGATGCTTCTTTAGCCCATGTATTAAATAAATCGTTTTCTGCAGGAAAAACATATCCCAACACTTCAGCCGCGGCAGCAGAAAAAGTGCTATGGCCTGATGTGTAAGATGGGAAATTAGGCAGACCGAATAATGTTTTAATTTTTTCATCAGCTTGCGGAGGTCTTGGATACATATAATAATATTTTGTATCCCAACAACTTATTCCGGCATCCATCATGGCTGTATTTAAATATGCATATGTTCGCGCAGTTCTCAGTGGATTCATGCGATATTGAATGATATAATTTTTTGCAATGGTATTCCAATGGCCGGCCGGTGTGTAGGTGCCAAATCCATCACCCCAGTAATAGGCAATTTGTTCTTGCTCTCTAGTAATATTATCGTTGAAATTTAATAATTCATTTTTTGCAATGTTAAAGGCATCAGAACCAATAGCAGGTGGTGGTCCGGGACGAACCGCTTCAACCGAAGGAATCCACCATGGTACCACATTTCCAAATTCAGGCGTTATACCGATAGGGCGTTGAGGCACTTCTAAATTCTCCCAAATCGGCCAATTATTTCCCCAAAGTGCAGCGGCATTATTTTCCAATAAAATATATTCATCTTCTTCCACTTGTGCAAATTTCATACTGTCGGCTTTAGCGCGACCAATAAATATTTCTGCAATGGTTTTACCAATGGAATCGCCTGCAACGATATCGCTTTTTACGTTCATTCCTGCCCATAATCTGGTGTCACGTAATTGTTGTGCTTGTGATTTAATATACGAAAATTCCAATGGAAATAAAAACAATAACATCTCTTCGGCAACTGTTGCAATAACGGCATCTTCTGAAGGATACGACGGTAATCCATTGTCAGGATACAGTGGAATGATAGAAGGGTCAACTATATATGGCGCAGGTCGGTTATACATATATTTATAATGCCAAGCTGTTATTAATGCATCATAAAATGAAGCACCAAGGTAGGCATAGGCGCGACTTGCATAAGGTGGGTGCGCAAAAGGAAATGTTGGATATGTTTCAGGAAATACGGGATCGGGAACACCATATTCACCATTCGCATCCGGTGAAGGGGCGAGATTATATTTTGCAATTAATTCTTCCGTAATTTCGAACCAACGAATAATGGTATTATTACCCCAATAAGCCACTGCCGCAGCCTGTTCATCTGTTAGTGTTTCAGCAATTGATTTTAATTCGGACAGTTCTGATTTGTAAATTGCCGTGTTTGTATCTGCAGGAATATCTACTTCAACTAATCCTGTTCCTGTTAAATAAACAGGTTCCCAATCGCCACCGGTTTCATCAATACTTGCATATTGATAACTTTCGAATGTTAAATAATTAGGTAATTCTTTTTCGCATGCAACAAAAGAAACCATCAATAAGCTGCAAACAATGATGTAAAATATTTTATTCATAATAAAAAAATAAAGCGGAAGTATGAGATAGCCGCTCAACTTCCGCTATTTAAACCAAACCTAACCTTAGTTAGTAATTAAAATACTAGCCAGGTAATTATCGTTATTAATTAAATATTGTATGAAATATAAACCAACAGGCAATTCCGGCACCGTGTATCCGTTCATTGCATTTAAGTGCACCATTTGTTTAAATTGTCCATCAATTGATATAATATTTACAAATTCCGGTTGTTGATTATTTGTTTTTACATGAATTACGCTTCCTGTTGTTGCAGGATTTGGATATGCATTTCCTGAAATATTGTTAGCGAAATCGGTAATATTAATTGCTGAAATTGATTCAGCATTTATGGTAAATGAATAACTATTAGTTGGATCATAGTGGTTTGTGCATGATAAAATAACACTGCCGGTTGCAGGCATTGCATCAGTAAAAAAATCGAGTCGCACTTCTTCAGATTCACCGGGTGTTAAAAACACAGTTGTTGAATCAATTCCGGGAGAATAACATAAATCGGTGCATAATGCAGTGCTCCATCCGGCAGGAATAGACTCGCTTTCACGCACAAAATCAATCAACACATCATCATCGCTGGTATTGGTGAAAGTTATGTGTGCTGCTATCATATTATCTACAGTGCCATAATATATAAGTTCACCTTCTTCAACAGCCTCGAAAGCACCTTCAGGGTCATAAGTACCGGTTCCAACTATGCCTAACAATTCATCAATGGAGGCATACATATCATCCGGAGCTTTATTAAACCATTTTTGCGCATCAAAAACAACTCCGTCAGGAGCAATTAACCAAGCCGGATTGGGAGCAGTTCCATAATTGCTCCAAAATTCATTACAAGGTCCATCAATTAACACAGGAACATCGATAGCCATATTGTCGAGCATATCGCTTACAATTGCTTTGCGTTCGCCATAAGTAGTTGGCTGTCGATATAAAATACCTTCAGCATAATTATCGGCACCAACATTTTCGTATCCGAAATAAGGACTAAAATCGATTACCGGATGCGCTTCAACGGTATAAACTAAATAAATATTGATTAAATCGCCATACATGGCTTTCATTTCATTAACAACATCTAATTTACCGCGATACACATAACAAGTATAATTGCAGCCAATTAATAAAACAGGTTTGCCATCATTTAATACTCCGCTCATTTGAACAGAATCACCTTCTAAAGTATACAATTTAAAGTCGTGCACTAATTCGCCTTCTAAAGGTTGCTCCAAATTGGTGGTAACATCAGGATAAATTGGAATTTCACAAACAACATCCTCGTCATTTGGCAATGCGGTTTGACCAATAAATGTATTTAGTGGAACCTGGGCAGTTAAACTTCCTAAAATTAAAAATGCTGCACATAATGTGCTTGTGTATATTTTTTGCATACTATTATTTCTTAGAGCCGGTGCAAAGAAGCAATAGTTTTATAGATTTTAATAATATAGTTAATTAAATGTAAATGAAAGAATTTAACCAAAGTCAGTCAAAAGCCATTGCATGAAACCATTGACTGTATTGAATTTCAGCCGCTTAAAAAATGCATATTTCATGCTTACCCAATTAAAATAGCATTGCTTTACACTAAGTTGAAGAAAGTTTTAAGGAATATTTACAATGTTTAAACAACATTTAATAAATATGCAGCCGGGAACTTGTTGCAGATGACCAATATAGATTAATCCAATCTCCCCGCCAACAAATACAACACTGCCATCCTCACTGCAACACCATTTTCTACTTGTTGCAAAATAATAGATTGTTTGCTGTCGGCAACATCGCTGGTAATTTCTACTCCCCTATTTATTGGGCCGGGATGCATGATTACAATTTCTTTGCTGAGTGAGTCGAGTAACTCACGATTAATTCCATAATACAAAGAATACTCTCGTAACGATGGGAAGAATTTAATATCTTGTCGTTCTAGTTGAATGCGCAATACGTTAGCAACATCGCACCACTCAAGTGTTTCTTTTAAGTTGTAGGATACGCGCACACCCATCGATTCAATAAATTTAGGCATGAGTGTTGGTGGTCCGCATAAGGTAACATCTGCACCCAACATTTTAAGTGCATGAATATTAGAACCGGCAACGCGTGAGTGTAAAATATCACCAATAATGGCAACTTTAACGCCTTTTAAATCACTAAGGCGTTTGCCGGTTTTTTCACCCAACTTTTCCATGATACTATATGCATCGAGTAATGCTTGTGTTGGATGTTCATGTGTGCCATCTCCGGCATTTATAATATTTGCTTTAATATGTTTGCTCAATAGCACAGGTGCACCGGGACTTTGATGGCGCATTACCACCATATCTACTTTCATGGCGAGGATATTATTTACTGTATCGATTAATGTTTCTCCTTTTTTAACAGAAGAACCTGATGCAGCAAAATTGATGGTATCGGCACTTAATCTTTTTTCGGCAAGCTCGAATGAAATTCGCGTGCGTGTGCTATTCTCAAAAAATATATTTGCGATAGTAATATCACGAAGTGTAGGTACTTTTTTTATGGGGCGATTTAATACTTCCTTAAAATTATCGGCAGTATTTAAAATGAGTTGAATGTCTTCCGGTTGAAGATCTTTTATTGCGATAAGATGGTTTACACTCAGGTTGCTCATTTTATTCTTTAGATGGTATTATCCAAACTTTATCTTCCGCGCCTGATTCGCTCCATTCTACTCTCACTTTTTCGCTGGTAACGGCATCAATGGTTTTACCAACATAATCGGGAGTTATAGGTACGTGTCGACTCAAGCGTCGGTCTATTAATACTAGTAATTCAATTTTTTCAGGTCTGCCGAAATCGAGTAATGCATCTAAGGCACTTCGAATGGTACGTCCGGTATAAAAAACATCATCTATGAGGATAACATTTTTGCCTTTAATCACAAAATCGATATCTGTTTCTTCAGCAAGTAGTGGTTTTTCGCGGTGACGGAAATCGTCGCGATAAAAAGTAGCATCTAAAATTCCGAAATTAACCTTAACGCCGGGCAATAATTCTTCCAGTTTATGGCATATTCGTTTTGCCAGAAAAACGCCTCTGGGCTGCACTCCTATCAAACATGAGTTGGAAAAGTCACCATGATTCTCTATCAATTGATGGCAAAGCCGCTCAATGGTGAGATGGAATTTTAGACTGTCAAGTATAATGCGGCTTTGCATTAAAACACAAAGTTAACAGATTGCCACCAAACAGCAAAATTACTGTTGGTGACAATCCCGGTTTAAATATATTTTACACCCTGAAACATCAGGATTTTACTACTTTCTTCACGATTGAATCATTACCTGACTGCACTTTAACTAAATAAGTGCCTTGCGGTAATAGTTTTAAATTAAGTTGTAAATTATCGGTATTCGTATCATTTTGGTGCAATACAACAGTTCCATCCATAGCTAAAACAGTTGTTTTAACAAGATTGCATGTATTATTCAACTTAATATTAAGCCTATCAGGAGTAGGATTCGGGTAAATTGCATAATCGGCTATAGCCAAATTATTAACCGCAACAGGTTCTTGTTCCTTTACAGGCATTTTCATTTTCCATGCTCCTCTCCCATAAGTGCCTGCGAAAATATAATTTGATTCGGCATCATAATACATTTCATAAACCGATACAATTGGCATTGCGGTGCCTAATGCGCTCCAATTTACGCCATCGTTATAACTGTAATAAACCCCAACATCAGTGGCAACAACAAGACCTGTAGTATCGTTTCTTCTAAACACTTGAATATCGTTAACAGGAATATCCGGCATATCGCCGTCAATGGCTTCCCAAGTATCACCGGCGTTTATCGATTTATAAATATGCGCTATACTTTCTGCCCATCGGAACCCGCTGAATGTTACATAAACCGTTTCTGCATCATCGGGGTCGGTTTCAATACTCATGCAATAACGATAAGGTAAACCTTCGGTAATTAAATCCCAATTTGCACCATAATCGCTGCTTCGCCAAACATTGGCATCATCGGTTCCAACATAAATATAATTGGTGTCGGCAGGTGCATTGTGAATGGTGAAAATAGTTCCGAATGTTAATCCAATTCCCTGACTTCCATTTGATAAATCGCTGCTGAGTGTTGTTGCTGTGTTTCCATAATTATTTGAGCGATACATTTTACTTCCGCCAAAATAAATTGTTTTAGGGTTCAGCGGATTTAATTCGAGCGGACTGCGCCAATTAAATCGGTCGAAAAAATCGACACCCGATAAATTCATTACATCGCCGGCAACATAGCCAAAATAACCGCCGTATTGATAATTAGCGTAATATGAGTTGGCATCAACCGGAACAAATTTAGTACTTACACCATCGCCCCAATTTGCGAATGCCCAAAAATTATCAGGGTCTTTAATAAAGCTGCCATTGTCTTGCGCACCGGCAATAATTAACGAAGTATCACCCGGAAAAACATCCATGGTATACAATTGAGTAATTGGAATATTCTGATCATAAGTAAACGAACTGAAATTATTATCAGTAAAAAATAATCCGCCATCGCTGCCCATTATTTTAAAATCTTCATTAATTGGTGATACATATAATGCATGGCAATCAACGTGCGCATCTGTTGCAAAACCCGACCAGGTATTTCCACCATCAAAACTGCGCGAGCAGGTAAATCCAATCCAATAAATTGTATTAGCATCGTTAGGGTCAACACGCACACCGCCGAACCAATTATCTTGCACAGTAGTAGCAACTTCAGGTGCACAATTTAAGGCTGTCCATGTATCGCCGGCATTTGTTGATTTATAAATATCTTTTAATTTATCGTTACTGCCAACAATTGATGCATAAATAATATCAGGATTTGTTGGCGCAATGGCCACTGTTATTTTCGATAATTCGGTAGTTCCAAAAGGCAAACCGGTGGTTAACATTTCCCATGTATCGCCGCCATCTTCACTGCGATAAATTCTACTGCCTTGTCCTGAATAATCGCGACGATTATATCTGCGCACGCGTTCCCATGTTGAAGCATAAACAATATTCGGATTTTCGGGATTTATGGCAACATCGATACCACCTGTTGAATCATTAATGTATAACACTTTATCCCATGTTAATCCACCATCTTCAGTTCTGTAAATGCCACGGTCGGAAGTATTTTCAAATAAATCGCCCAACATGGCTGCAAAAATAATTTGGGTATTATTTGGGTTGATGGCAATTCTTCCTGTATTGCCACCTTCCGTTAATCCAATGTTAGTCCAGGTTGCACCTGAATTAGTAGATTTATAAATACCATTACCATCATAAGTAACAGAGCCAACGCCATTTCCCGGTTCACCGGTGCCAATATAAATAGTTGCTGTATCCACAGGATCTATAGCAATGTCACCAATTGATAAAGTAGATTGTGCATCAAAAATATTTGCCCACGTTGCACCGCCGTTTGTCGATTTTAAAACACCACCCGAAGCCGTTCCCACATAAATTACATTTTCGTTACCTGCAGGGCAATCAATATCTAACACACGACCTCCAATGTTCAGCGGACCAATAAAATCCCAATCATCGCCATCGGCATCTGTTTTAAACAGCTTTAGTTGGTTACGAGCAGCTTGCATGTGTGCAACGGCATTGCGTTGAGCGAATTTATCGGCTTTTCCGTATGGAAATGCTTTTTGAGCGTAAAGCCATTCGTCGACTGCGGTTTCTTCTTGTTCATGATGTTCAACAGCAATATTAGTGCGGTTTGCAGCCAAGAAGGTAATACCGGCAACGATTACCGTAAAATAGAGGAGGTTATTTAATTTAGGCATAGTGATAAATTAATTGCTAAAATTAGCAAAATTTGAATAATTATTAGAGATGAAAATACAAGTTTAACCTAAAATTGACAGATGTAATTGTTCCGGACAGCAAACACAGGTTCATATTGCATTTAAGCTGTTTGTTTGGATTATTTTAAAAAAACATAACTTTGATAAAACTTAAAAAAATGAAAACATCAAGCCGGTTACTCTTATTGGTAGGATTATTAATTAGTTCTGTACATGTATTTGGACAGCAAATTGAAGTTACAAAGTTTGAAGATGATTGTAAAAACGAAAGTTTTAGCGACGACCCAACTTATTATAATCAACAGGTATATAATTCCGAAACAAAAACCTTCAGCTATTGTTTGAATGGCATAACGAAAACCAATAAAGTACAGATACCTGAAGGAGAAGGATGGTTTACAAGAAGTTTTGGAAATGAATTGTATTTTAAAAGGACCTACTACAAAAAAAATACTTACACTTATGAATATGCGCATTATGATTATAAAAATAATATAGTTGACAAACCAATTAAACTGTTATCTGCAACATCATCTTCAGATCCAAGCTGGTATTCAGAAAGAGAATTCACATCCCCTAACAAACAATACAGAGCGTTAAGAATTAATCCGGGTAAAGCCACTTCATCAACTTTTACATCAACAAGTACCGTAATTTCAGTATTTAATCAGGCATTGGAAATATTATATACCAAAGAATTAACGTTTGAGTTTACCAATAAAGAATTTAATTACGATTTATCTAATTTTTTAGGTAATGATGGCTCATGGTATTGGTTTGGTATTAAATATTCCGGTAAAGGCGATACAAAAACCGGACAATATGGATGTTATATTACCAATCCGGAAGGCAATACTTCTGCTTTTATGCCAATAGATTTTAATGAAGGATATATTCAAGATGTGAACAATTTTATTTCCGGTGATAAGCTCATACAATTTGGCACCTGGTCAAACGATGAAATGAGTGGCACTTTGAGTGGAAGTTTTTATATGGAATTAGATCTCACCACTATGGAAGTTATAACCAAGCAAACAACAACACTTAGTGGTGAGGAATTAGGAAAATTTGTTTTCACCTCGGGTCTGCAAAGTAAAGTAGCCAAAGAAATGCATATTTCAGGCATAGAAATTTTAAATTTAAAAGGTAATCAGTCTCAATTTGAAAATGGACGTTATGTGGCTGCATACCGTCGCAACGTTACATTTGAGATTGGCTCAACTATCATCATGACATTTGGACCTAAAGCCGAGGACATGACGCATACTTTTTTACTCGTTAATCAACGTTCACCGGGTAGAGATATCCCATTTAGCGCGGGTGGCGTATTCATAAATAATACGGTAGTTTTATTTTTTAACGACCATGAAGCCAATGCAGGTATCACCCAAAATGGAGACCCTAGACTATTTGAACCATTTTCGGCACAACAGAAAGCAACCACAACCTATGCAGTAATGTATAGTGAAGACGGCAATTTAAAACGTGAACAAATTGCAAGTTACAAAGCAGATGACCGCGTGTATTGGTTGAGTGGGCAAAATCTGTCAAATGATAGTTTTATTATTTATATGAGAGAAGATCCACCAATGAATTTAGGCGATGACGCATTTAGTTTTGAATTAGGGACGCCATATCAGGTTACTATTAAATAATAATTTTTGGGTGCATAAATTCAATACCTACCAGCAACCTTGATTATTTCATTTATTGCTGATTAAACGATAAAAAACATTACATTTTGAGTTTAGTAATGAGTTTAAAAACCACTTAAATTAATAAATATTTTTTTAATGATAATGCAAAAAAAAGCCGACACTACACTGTCGGCTTTTAAGTTCAACCAAAATCAATAATCATGAAAACTTATAACTCATAATAAAACTACACTTCAATTAATAGGCACCGCCAAAACCTTTGGTAGTAATTTCAATAATACCACCGGTTACATCGCCATAATTAGCAGGTATACCACCGGTAATTATATTCAATTCATAAATGGCATTAATTGGCAATGTGAAACTACCGATTACTTTTACACCATCAATAACATACAGCGTTGCATCTTCTCTGGAACCGCCAATAAATACACCTCCAGAACGTTCATCCACCTGAACTGCAGGTGCAGTAGCTATTGCATCGGCAATATCGTCGATTGCCATATTACCTAAATCTTCTGATGTAATTGTAGTTACTACCTCCGTATTTTCTTTTGAAACTAATGGTGGACGAATTACAACTTCTTTTAATCCAATCCCTTCCGACAATAAAAATTCTTGATAATTAATTCCGCGTGGCGATACTTCTAATCCGGTATAAACAGCAGTATCGTATCCCATGTAAATTACTGTGATATCATATTTACCGGGTTTTAGTGGTTTGAAAACAAAAATGCCATTTTCATCGGTTTCTAATTCGTTAACAATTACGCCTTGATTACTTAATTTCATGTGCGCAAATGGAATACTCACTTTAGTTACATCGTCTAAAACTTTTCCTGTAATTTCTCCATCATTTTGCGCAAAGGCAAAATGGGTAAATAATACAAGTAATAATGTGGTGGTAATTTGCTTCATATTCGTGGTTTATTGTGAAATAATTAATCCAAAAATAATGGCATTAAAAAGTGGTTGTGTCACAAAAAAGCAATCTGTGTAAAATAGGTTGAAGGTTTACATGATTGTGACAAGGAGGGTGTGCAGGTGTCATAATTGTGTCGGGTCATAGACCCAACCCGGACTTCGGCTTCGTTTTATCGGCCATGCCGATTATTTGAAATTGCTTAAGGTTTATACAATTGTGACTCGGAGAGAGAGTCCGTGTCGGGTCTGCGACCCGACACAGAAAGATGAAAGATGAAAACCACTTACTGAATAATTAATTCATATGGCATCCTCGCTTGCATTACCTGACGATACATTAATTCTTTCAATGTTAAATAATGCGGATATAAAATGCCTAATTGTTCTGCTTGCATTTGTGCTGCCGTTTTTTCGGTTAAACTTAAAACGATATCATCGAGCACACTGGCTTTTTGTTCGGGAAATTCTGCAATGCTGTAAGTTTTAATTCCGGCTAATTTAACAGCACCGGCAATAGCTTCATCAATACCGCCAATTTCATCTACCAAACCAATTTCTTTTGCTTTAGTGCCAATCCAAATGCGACCTTGAGCAATTGCTTCCACATTTTCTACTGACATATTTCTTCCGGTTGCCACCATTTGTTTAAAATGTAAATAAGTTGAATCTACACCGGCTTGCAATAAGGTTTGTTCTCGTGCAGAAAATGTTCTGGTAATAGATGGGAAATCAGATGATGCTGAAGTATTTACGGTATCGAAAGTAATACCAATTTTATTGCTCATAAAATCAGAAATTTCAGGGACAATTAAAAATACGCCGATGCTTCCGGTTAATGTATTTGGTTGAGCATATATTTTATTCGCGTTGCATGAAATCATGTAGCCGCCACTTGCAGCGTAATCGCCCATTGATACCACCACCGGCATTTGCTTTTTAGTGATTTCAATTTCTCGCCACATAATATCACTTGCTACAGCAGAACCACCCGGCGAATTTACACGCAGCACCACAGCTTTAACATCTTTATTTTTTCGCACTGCCTGCATCATTTCCGTAAAGTTTTTCGAACCTAAATAGCCGTTATCGCCGTCGCCGTCGATTATAGTTCCATCAGCATATACAATGGCAATTTTACCATCAACCGATTCGCTTTTTTCTTTTTTTGGTGTAGTATGATAATCGTGCAGGCTAACATATTTCATTTCATCGTCATTTCCCAAACCGCAACGTGATTTTAATTCAGTTTCTACTTCGTCGTAATATTTTAATGCATCAACAATTCCAACGCGCAAAGCTTCGGCAGGATAAACGGCTAATAAGCTATCAGCAATTAATTTATATTTTTCTACAGAAAGATTTCTACTCTCATTTATTTCCTTCAAATTTTCATCAAACAATCCGTTTAAAAATTCTTCTAACTGCAAACGATTTTCATCGCTCATTTTTTCCATACGGTAAGGCTCAGTTGCGCTCTTAAATTTACCATCGTAAAAAATTTGTGTCTTTACACCTAATTTATCTAATGTGCCTTTATAAAAAGAAAGCTGTGCACTTAAACCTTTAAAATCGATAGCGCCTGCAGGATTCAAATAAATTTTATCGGCAACGCTTCCCAAGTAGAAACTGCTTTGAGAAACTACTTCGCCATAGGCAACAACAAACTTTCCGCTGTTTTTCTTAAAATCCTCAAGTGCATCTCTAATTTCCTGTAAAGTAGCATAGCTATTGGAGTTTAGTCCCAATTCGAGATAAATTCCTTTAATCTTTTCATCTTTCTCCGCTTTTTTTACGGCCGATAAAATATCATTTAAGCCAATTCCCCTATCTGCATTAAATCCTAACAATCCTAAACCTGCCGGTAAACCTGACTGTGTTTGCTCCTGTATGTCGTAGTTGAGATTGAGCCTCAACACTGAATTTTCGCTTACTACAGTAGCCTTTTCTTCAAATTGGCCTGAAATTGCTCCAACTATTCCTGCTATGATAAAGAACAGTAAAACACAGAACACAAAGAAGGCAAGTAGGCTTGCGAAGAAGGAACGGAAGAACTCTTTCATAATTTTTCTTATTTTATTTGTTATTTTAAATAAATATGCACTAAATTTCGAGCTTAATCGTTGATTGTTTAGACAACTCCTCTATAACTGATGATGACGGAACATATTGCCTATTTATTGTTAGGCACAAATTTAGGAAACCGCACGGAGAATCTCTCGAAAGCTACTGCAGCCATTCGGATGTTCTTGGGGCGTGTTGAGTTGCAGTCTCATATTTATGAAACGGAACCTTGGGGAAAACCGCACCAACCGCTGTTTTACAACCAGGCTATTAAAATTACCACACCTTGTTCTCCACTCGAAACTTTACATTTAATTAAGCAAGTTGAGTTTTTATTAGGCCGCGACAGTTCTGAAAAATGGTCGCCGAGGGTAATTGATATCGATATTTTGTTTTTTGATGCCATTGCCATCGAATCGCCGGTTTTAACCATTCCACATGCACATATTGCTCAAAGGAAGTTCACATTAGAGCCGCTTATGGAGATTGCACCGGATCTCATTCACCCTGTGCTTCAGCAATCAATTGCCGAATTATATCATACTTGCAAGGATGCATTAGCAGCTAAACCTGTAGACGTTGTTTACCAGTTTTAAGTGAATTCAAACTTTTCTTCAACTGTTTTATTCAAATTAGGTCAGTTTTGATGCTTTAACGTATTTTTGGCGCTTAACGCAGCACAAAGAGGAATGGATTACAGAATAATAACCGTAGAAGGCAATATTGGCTCCGGCAAAACATCATTTGCCAAGCAACTGGCAGGCGAATTGAATGCTAAATTAATATTAGAAACCTTTGCCGACAACCCATTCCTTCAAAAATTCTTTATCAAACAACAAGATTATGCCTTGGGGATGGAAATGTTCTTTATGGCCGAGCGGTATGAGCAACTAAATCAAGAGTTGAGCGAGCAAGACATGTTTCGAAAAAACTATGTGATAGATTACCTTTTTAACAAATCGCTGCTCTATGCGCGTGTAAACCTCGATGAAACAGAGTTTAATCTCTTTCAGAAGATTTTCAATATTTTGAACCCGAAAATGCGCAAAAGTGACATCGTAATTTACCTCCATTCGGACCTTGACAGGTTGGTTTCGAACATTGTAAAACGCGGGCGCGAGTTTGAACAAACCGTTCAAAAAGACTACTTAAAAAAGATAGAAACCGTTTATTTAGAGCACTTTAGGCAAAATTCCGACCAGAAAACATTGATTTTTGATGTTAGTGATGCAGATTTTGTGGCAAATGCAACCGATTTTCAAAAAATGATGTCAATAGTAGCTGAGAATCATACAGTTGGAGTACATAGGTTCAAAATTTAACACCTATATTTGCAAAAAATATAAAATGAAGAAAATAGCAGGAATTTTAATGATTTGTGCAACGTTTGTTGCTTTTGGATTTAAGGCACCATCTAATAGTGAAGCCGGCAAGATGATTGATTTTACGGTTAACTATAGCTTTAAAGGTATTGTTGAAGGTTATGACCATGATAATAAAACTGAATTATATGTTGATGGGAATTTAGTTGCCACTTCTACAATTGCAAAAGAAAGCCAACCGAACTTTGTAACTGCAAAAGTTAAAAAAGGAAAACACAGCATTCAAGTAATCAACTATGCAATGTATGAAGGCACTTGGGAAAAGCATACCATTGAAAATAATTACAGCATTGATTGCACTTATGAGGCAACATTGGATATAAATAAAAAAGCAAAGACGCTTACCTTACTTTTTGACATTGATGACAAAACGCAGGTAGTTGAATAATTTCATTGTAAACGCACACACGTGAACCTTTCAGAAACCTGAAAGGTTTTTTTTATGCCTTTTTATTAACAAATCAATTATTACCTTCGTTTAAAATTAAGCGCATGCGCAAAACCGGCATTTTGTTCACTTTAATATTGATTACTACAATGGCTTCAACTCAAATAACATCAATCAGCTACGAAAATAAAACACCAACTTATGCAGAAGTAATTGCATATTTCAAAATGTTGGATTCTACTTCCGAATTTATGCAATTAGTACAAATGGGACCAACAGAAAGCGGATACCCATTGCATTTATTAATTATAGATGGCGATAAAGATTTTAATCCGGATGCTGCACGCACAAAAGGTAAATCAATATTGCTGATTAACAATGGCATTCATCCCGGCGAACCGGATGGTATTGATGCATGTATTCAAATTACAGATGCGCTGAGTAAGGATGCAGATTTAAAAAATAAATTGAGCAATATAGTTATTTGTATTATTCCGGTTTATAATATTGATGGTGCTTTAAATCGCAACTCCACATCTCGCGTAAATCAAGATGGACCTGATTCATTTGGGTTTAGAGGTAATGCGCGCAACTTCGATTTAAATCGCGACTTCATAAAAAGTGAAACATTAAATGCACAAAGCTTTACGCAAATTTATCGTCAATGGGATCCTGATGTTTTTGTTGATACACATGTGAGTAATGGTGCAGATTATCAATATGTTATGACACTAATTCCTACCCAACATGATAAATTAGCGCAACCGTTAGGCAATTATTTAAAAAATACCATGTTGCCGGTGCTGTATAATGAAATGAATAAGGCAGGATTCCCGATGTGTCCTTACGTTAATGAAATTAAATCAATACCTGATGATGGCATAGCGGGATTTTTAGACTTGGGCAGATATTCAACAGGTTACACAGCGATGTTTAATACTTTAGGATTCATGCCGGAAACACATATGTTAAAACCATATCCTCAGCGCGTAGCAGCAACACGTGCACTACTTGAAATTTATATTAACTATAGTAATACACATGCAACAGAAATAATGCGCGTGCGCAATGCGGCAAAAACTGCTGTAAGAACATCAAAATCGTTTGCTATTAATTGGCAATTAAATGAAACACAGCACGAAATTTTTTTATTTAAAGGATATACCGCAAAATATAAACCAAGTGAAGTTAGTGGTTTACCGCGTTTATATTATGACAAGAATGAACCATTTGAAAAGAACATTCCGTTTTATGATAGTTATACGCCGAGTATAGTTATTAATTCACCTAAAGCCTATATCATTCCCAAGGCTTGGAATTATGTTATTGAAAGACTAAAACTGAATAAAATTGTAATGCAACAACTCGAAAAAGATACTATCATGCAAGTGGAAGTGTATTATATCGAAGATTTTAAAAATACTACAAATGCATTTGAAGGACATTATTTACACAGTAATATCACCGTAAGAACTGAAACACAAAAAATACAATATTACAAAGGTGATTATATTGTTTATATGAATCAAGATGCCAATAATTATTTAATTCAAACACTTGAACCACAAGCACCTGATTCGTTTTTTGCTTGGGGATATTTTGATGCTGTTTTAATGCAGAAAGAATGGTTTAGCGATTATGTATTTGAAGATGAAGCAGCTGAAATATTAAAAAACAATCCCGAATTAAAAGCGAAACTACAAGCCAAACAACAAGCTGATCCTGAGTTTGTGAACGACGCATGGGCACAATTGGTATTTGTGTTTGAGCATTCCGCACATAAAGAATTATCGCATAACCGATATCCTGTTGGAAGGATAATGAATTAATAGTTAAATTAATATGCGCTCAATTCTCCACATGGACCTCGACTCTTTTTTTGTTTCGGTAGAAGTAATTAAAAATCCTTCGCTGAAAGGGAAACCTGTAATTGTAGGTGGCACTGCTGAGCGCGGAATTGTTGCAAGTTGCAGTTACGAGGCGAGAAAATTCGGTATACATTCGGCGATGGCTACAACTATGGCGAAACGTTTGTGTCCGAATGCCATTTTTTTACATGGGTCATATCATGATTATGCCGATTATTCGAAAAAAGTAACTGATATAATTACTGCGCGAGTGCCGGTTTTAGAAAAATCGTCGATTGATGAATTTTATATCGACTTAACCGGAATGGATACCTTTTTTGGGAGTTTTAAATTAGCCAAAGAAATTAGAGAATTAGTAAGAACAGAAACAGGATTGCCCATTTCGTTCGGATTATCAACTAATAAAACGGTAGCAAAAATTGCGACCTCAGAAGCAAAACCTGATGGATTCTTGCAGATTCCGGCCGGCGAAGAAAAAACATTTTTAGCCAAGTTGCATGTAACTAAAATTCCGGGTGTTGGCGAAAAAACCTATCCTAAATTAAAGGAAATGGGTATTGAAATGGTTAGCGATTTGCAATTATTAGATATAGCTGCACTGGAAGAAAAGTTTGGCGAATTTGGCATTGTGTTGTGGAACAAAGCAAATGGAATTGATAACAATCCGGTAGTGCCTTACACCGACCGCAAATCAATTTCATCGGAGAATACATTTGAAAAAGATATTACCGATTACGATTATTTAGAAACATTTGTGGTGTCGTTAATTGAGCAATTGGCATTTAAAATGCGCAAGGAAAATTTTCTCACTTCTTGTCTATTCATTAAAATGCGTTATTCCAATTTCGAAACGGTGAGTAAACAGGTGAGTTTAGATTATACGGCTTCAGATAATGTATTAATTGGAAAAGCGAAAACCTTGTTGGCATCAATGAATCCGGATAAACGTGCGGTGCGATTAATTGGTGTTGGGTTTAGTAATTTAATTCACGGACAGCAGCAAATTGATTTATTCAGCGATACCGAAAATAATATTAAATTATATCAGGCATTAGATGCCATTAATAAAAAATTTGGTAACAAAACAGTGCACAGAGCCAAAACCATCAACACCGGAAACAGAGAATTTAATCCCTTTAACGGTCGGGAAATTCAATAGCGGTTGAATAGCCGTAACCACAGAGAGCTCAGAGAAACAGCCCACAAAGAAAATGCAGAGCGATTTTTTTACACGATTTAATTTTATTATTAATGAACAATTATGTTGATTAATTCGAATATAACAACAAATTCTCTGTGAACTTTGTGTGCATTCCCTCTGAGTTCTCCGTGGTTTCATAATCACACCAATGGCACTTCTCAACGAACAGCTGTAACCACAGAGAGCTCAGAGAAACAGCCCACAGAGAAAATGCAGATCGATTTTTTGATACGATTTAATTTTATTATTAATGAACAATTATTTTGATTAATTCGAATATAACAATAAATTCTCCGTGTATTTTGTGTTCTCAGTGCGGGTTTCCTTGTGTGTTTTCCTCTGCTATTCTCTTTGGATTTCAGCTGTTTAATCTAACAATTTAAAAATCCACACTTCAAGTTTAACATAGAAGAAGGTATAAGCGGTTAAGGTTTATAACTTAATTTGTAATTCAACTTATTTTAGAAAGCTTTGCGCATTGTTTATCCTAAATAAATTTTATGAAAGAAAATGAAATTGCAACCAAAGTTATTGGTATAGCATTAGATGTCCATAAGCAACTTGGTCCTGGGTTATTGGAAAGCACTTACAAAATATGTCTTGAATATAAACTTAAAGAAGCAGGCTTTCATGTTGAATGTGAAAAAGGGATTCCGGTTGTATTTGAAGGTGTGAAATTAGAATGTGGTTACCGCGTTGATTTAATTGTTGATAAATGTCTTGTAATAGAAGTTAAAAGTGTGGATGCTTTAAATGATATTCACTTAGCCCAGACACTAACCTACATTAAATTAGGTGGTTATAAATTAGGTTTATTAATAAATTTTAATACCCTTTTCTTAAAGGATGGTATTAGAAGAGTCATTAACTAAAAATTATTTTAATAAATTCATTTCTAGTTGTTGATTATAAACAACTGCAGGTCATTTCTCAACGAACATCCCTAACCACAGAGAGCTCATAGAAACAGCCC
Organism: Bacteroidota bacterium; assembly: GCA_031372705.1. Taxonomy (GTDB): domain Bacteria; phylum Bacteroidota; class Bacteroidia; order Chitinophagales; family BACL12; genus UBA7236. The sequence continues at coordinate 48,551 of JANMLV010000047.1, forward strand.
ACAGAGAAAATGCAGAGCGATTTTTTGACACGATTTAATTTTATTATTAATGAACAATTATGTTGATTAATTCGAATATAATAACAAATTCTCTGTGAACTTTGTGTGCATTCCCTCTGAGTTCTCCGTGGTTTCATAATCATACCAAGGGCATTTCTCAACGAACAGCTGTAACCACAGAGAGCTCAGAGAAACAGCCCACAAAGAAAATGCAGAGCGATTTTTTGACACGATTTAATTTTATTACTAATGAACAATTATGTTGATTAATTCGAATATAACAACAAATTCTCTGTGAACTTTGTGTGCATTCCCTCTGAGTTCTCCGTGGTTTCATAATCACACCAAGGGCATTTCTCAACGAAAAGCTTTAACCACAGAGAGCTCAGAGAAACAGCCCACAGAGAAAATGCAGAGCGATTTTTTGACACGATTTAACTTTATTATTAATGAACAATTATGTTGATTAATTCGAATATAACAACAAATTCTCTGTGAACTTTGTGTGCATTCCCTCTGAGTTCTCCGTGGTTTCGGCTGTTAAAAAAAAAATTCATCCTCACAAATTCTCCAACCAGAAATTTGTCATTAGGGTGTATAAATGATAACGGGTATTACCACCTGAAACACCATGATTGCGATCGGGGTAAATCATTAAATCAAATTGTTTATTATTTTTTATTAATGCACTTATCCATTCCGCTGAATTTTGAAAATGCACATTATCGTCGCCGGTTCCATGAATCAGTAAATAACTTCCTTTTAATTCGTTTGCAAAAGAAATTGGAGCATTTGCATCAAAACCTGTTGGATTAGTTTCCATTGTTCCCATATACCTTTCGGTATACACATTGTCGTAATATTTCCAATTAGTTACCGGTGCAACGCTAATGGCAGCTTTAAAAACATCCGCTCCTCGTGTAATGCATAAAGCTGACATATAACCACCGTAACTCCAACCCCAAATACCTATGCGGCCGGCATCGACATACGATTGTTTTGCCAACCATTTTGCAGCTTCTATTTGGTCATCGGTTTCAAATTTGCCTAATTGCCCATAAACTACTTGTTCAAAATCCCGTCCTCGCGCACCCGTCCCACGATTGTCGACACATACAGTTATATAACCTTTTTGTGCCATCATTTGATGCCACATCATTTTAAATCCATCATAGCCTTGTTTTGCTTCTTGCGAATCAGGGCCACCATAAACACGCATAATTACCGGATACTTTTTATTCGGGTCAAAATCAAAAGGTTTAATGATGTATCCATTTAATTCAATATTATCAGATGTAGTAAAACTAAAAAATTCAGGAGCTTTAATATTCAAACTTTTAATATCGCTTTGCAGTGCTGCATTATCTTCCAATACGCGAATAGTTTTACCATTTTTACCACATAATGTAATATAAGCCGGCTGTAAAAAAGAAGTATTTGTATTGATAAAATATTTATACCCTTTGCTGAAAATCACTTTATTGCTGCCTTTTTGTTTAGTAATCAATACTTTCTCTTTACCATCCAAACTAACTGCATAAAGTTGCTGTTCAAATGGCGAAGACTCGTTACTCAAGTAGTAAACTAACTTATTGATTTCATCCACACCAAGTAACTCTTTCACTTCAAAATTTCCGGATGTAATTTGATTGATTAACTTGCCATTCATATCGTATAAATACAAATGATTAAATCCATCTTGCTCGCTTTTCCAAATAAAGTGCTTATTATCATTTAAAAATGTTAAGTCATCGTTTATATCCAAATAATATTTTGCAGTTTCGTGAAAAAATGAGCGGCCGGAACCGGTCAGAGGATCGGCAATAAATAATTCCAAATCATTTTGTAATCTGTTCAACGTAAACACAATTAAACCATTCGCATCGTTTGTCCACTTAATTCTAGGGATATACTCATAAGGTTTATCAATATTTACTTTTTGCGTTTTCTTTGTTGTAAGATTATATATATAAATATCTACTTTGCTATTAGGCTCGCCTACTTTTGGATATTTAAATGAGTAGTTTTGAGGATACAATTGCCCTTTATAAGTTGTCATGTCAAATTGTGGAACTGACGTTTCATCAAATTTGAAAAATGCAATCATATTACCATCAGGGCTCCATTCAAATGCTTTTATCAAAACAAATTCTTCTTCATACACCCAATCGCTTCCACCATTAATAACCTGATTTAATTTGCCATCGGTGGTTATTTGAAACTCAGTATTAATTTTTAAATCTTTATAATACAAGTTATTGTCAACAACATAGGCAACATTATTTCCCTTCGGAGAAAAATCTGCATACATTTGCAATCCTCGCTCAGATAGCTTCGTAGTTTTACCGGATGCCAAATCGTAAACATAATTTTCGTCGAACGTAGCATGACGGTAACGCGGCTGAGAAGCGGCAGTTAATAGCAGTGCCGATTCATCTTGATTAAATTTATATTTTAGAAATTTGGCAACTGCACCATTTGTTTGAGCGACACTAAAAATATTACCATTTTTGTTACCGGTCTCATACTCAAATTTCACAATTGCAGTTCCGCCTTCGTTGATGGTATAATGCACCCCATCATTCAAACTGCGAATTTCATTTATATTCTTGGCTAAAAATCTGTTTTTAAGCCAAATATCTTCCAATGAAATACTAGATTGCGCTTGTGAAACGGCATAAATACCTATAAATACAATAAAAATGATTTTTTTCATCTAACAAGTTATTTGGGCACTAAAGTACTAAAACACAAGGATATTTAGCCAATTCTTGGTAGATTGTATTTCAGCAGAATGTCACATCTTTGTAAAGCTTTTGCATTAAATATTGGCTTTACAACTTGGTGACATACGGATGTAACAAAGATGATATCTATGCTCCAAAACCTAACCTATGCCTACCTTATTAAAACTTACCGACAAGCAAGCAGTAATTGCTGCTGAGCATTTTATCAAAAACAAGATAAAGCAATTCAAATTCGAATTATGTAGATTAGTGATAATATTTGCATTTGGGCCAATATTATTTTCTTGCAATGAAGAAAAAGAAGTGCTTGTAGAAGCAATCCAAACAGTTGAAGTTACTTCACCGGAAGCAATTGCAGAAACTGTGCAGGAACCAATTCAGGAAATTTCAGTAGTAACTCATTGGCCATTATGTGGTTGCATTGAAGAAGAATACGTAGAGAAACCAACTCCTAAAGATTCGTTGTTTGCTGTTGAAAAAGATGGAATATTACTTGATGAAATTGTTATACAGTCGAAGGTATTAATTAATAGTTGCACTTATGAAATAAGGTGTGGTTTTTACAGAAGGACGTTCGTAGAAATTGATACCACTCCTATACCCATTCCAATTGAGGCATTAATTATCAAGGAATTATCTTTAGCAGTATACCCAAATCCGGCCATGCAAGATGTTACAATTGCTTATACCATAACAGAACCCGGCAATGCTATTTTATCTATTTTCAGTTTAACGGGGCAGCATATTGTTGATTTAATAAATACTGAAGATGTAATTGTTGGTGAATACACTACAGGATTTAACGTAAGTGAAATAGCATCGGGGATGTATTTAGTGGTGCTGCTTAATAACAATACAAAACAGGTTTTTAGAATGGCGGTGACGAAGTGATTTTAACCCATTTTATAAATACAGCAAATCAATTGCAGGGTTTTGCCACGAAGACATGTCCGAGCAGTGGTTATTGCCTCTATTTAAATATACATATCGGCAAAACCCTGCGAACGTTGATTGCAATAAATTACAATTTAGTATACAATTGAATGATAATATTTTCTATTAACCTGATAATTCCCTCGACCCATTTTTCGCAGGTTTTTGCTATTATTAATGATTTTTTTTCAGGTAGCAATACCCGCTGCTCGGACATGTCTGCGGGATTGCATAGGAAGGCGCATGCGAAGACATGTCATGTATTTAACTTGTCGCAGGGTTTTGCCGGGTTTAATTATTTTTTTCGGGTAGCAATAACCGCTGCTCGGACAGGTCTTCGGGATTTAAATTATCGCGCTAAAACCACAACCTAAGCTATTCAAGTAATAAAGAATCGATAATAATGAGGCTCATCATGCAATAGGTACATCATAAAATTCTAAATAACTTGTTATCGGATATTCGCCTTGCTCACCTGTAAAGTAAAATTTTGCAGAAGAATGTTTATAGTCAATTTCGTTATCTATTAATCCTGCCTTTACAGGATTAAAATGCATATAGTTTAATTTCTGCTGTATAAATGCAGAAGTATAGCATTCTTTACAATCAAATGTTGTAGTAAAGACTTTGTGTTTTGCCCCCTTCTTTTTCTCCGCTTCTGTCAAACCTGCTTCCAATTGAATAAGCAATTCATTTTGCTTAAGTTTCTCCAATCTATTAACAATTTCATATGCTTGAAATCGTTTACCTTCGGCTATTAATTTATTAATCGTTTCACTTTGATCATCTAATTTAATTAACACGTGCAAATGATTTGGCATCAGGACATAACCTAAAATGAAGTTACCTTTCGCTTTGAGCATATCGAACCATTTATAAATTGCATCATAAAGATTTGTTTTTTCGAAAAGTGGCAACCACTTATAACAAGTAAAAGTTACAAAATAACTTGTATCAATTTGAAGATGTGTTCTTTTCACTGCCATTCTGCTAAGGTATTATTTTGCCGGCACTTGTCGCAGGGTTTTTCCACGAAGACATGTCCGAGCAGTGGTTATTGCCTCAAATAAAAAA
>JANMLV010000085.1:0-36886 GCA_031372705.1 Bacteroidota bacterium
GGAGCGGTTGACAGGCATCCGCTCGGTCGGGTAGTTACGGTTGCCTATTATGCTATAGTGCATACCGACGAATTTAATCCGAAAGCGGCATCTTGGGCTGCAAAAGCAAAATGGCATAATATAAAAAGCTTGCCGAAACTGGCTTTCGATCATAGGGATATTATAGATTATTCTTATAATAAACTAAAAGAAAGCACCCTGAGAAAACCACTTTGGAATGGTGTAATTGAAGAGAAATTTACATTGACACAATTGCAATTATTTTTTGAAGTAGTATTAGATAAAAAATTTGACAAAGGAAATTTCAGGAAGAAATTAGACTTGTTTAAATATGTAAAAGAAACCGACGAATTTGAAAAAGATGTTCCTTACCGTCCATCTCGTTTATTTAAATTCGACAAAAAATTATATAAAAAAAATGAAGAAATCAGTTAGCATTTGCAGCCGTCCATTCGTATTAATTGCTATTTTAATAATGGCATTTTCACAAACAATTTTGGCACAAGCTGTGCCTGTAACAATACAAATGGATGCAGCAGGTAACTGGCAATTATATAGGAACGGTCAACCATATTATGTTAAAGGTGTTGGCGGAAAAGTGGAATTAGAAAAAGCTGTATCAATTGGTGCAAATTCAATTAGAACATGGGGAAGTGAAGATGCAGGCGAAGTGCTGGACAAGGCGCAGGAGATGGGTTTAACAGTGTTAATGGGCTTATGGTTGCAACACGAACGACATGGCTTTGACTATAATAATAAAGAAAAAGTTAATCAGCAATTAATTCATTTTACCGAAGTAGTTGAAAAATATAAAGACCATCCTGCACTGCTTGCTTGGGGTGTTGGAAACGAAGTAGATTTAGCTTATACGAACACCAATGTTTGGTATGCAGTTAATGATATTGCAAAAATGATTCACGAAAAAGATCCGAATCATCCAACCATGACTGTAACAGCAGGATTAGATACAACTGAAACGAGATTAATTATGGAGCGCGCTCCTGAAATTGATATTTATGGAATAAATACTTATGGCGATTTAGTAAATGTTGCAAAACAATTGCGCACTACAAAATGGAATAAGCCATATATGATTACAGAATGGGGACCAAACGGACATTGGGAAGTACAAAAAACAATGTGGGGTGCACCGGTTGAACAAAGCAGTTTAGAGAAAGCAAATTCTTACAAAGACCGCTATATAAAATATATTGCAGGTGATCCAAAATTATGTATGGGCTCTTATGTTTTTTTATGGGGACAAAAACAAGAAACAACTGCTACTTGGTATGGCTTATTTGATGAAAAGGGATTATCGAGCCAAGCTGTTGACGAATTAGAACGTATATGGACCGGTAAAGAACCAATTAACACAGCCCCAATATTAACTCGGGTTGAATTAAACGCGCAACAAAAAGGGGATTCGATATTAATTCAGCCATATAGCGCATGCACCGCAACTGCAGCGGCAACAGATTTAAATGGCGACAAACTGAAATATCTGTGGGAGGTAGTTTATGAAAGTACCGATATTAAATCCGGAGGAGATGCAGAATCGAAGCCGGCTGCGCTAAAAGGACTCAACTTGAAAACAAAGAAAAACACTGTTCGATTCACCGCTCCTGCGCAAGAAGGTGCTTACAGATTATATTTATTTATTTATGACAATAATGGTCATTATGCCTATCAAAATATCCCGTTTTATGTAATGCCTTCAAATGGCGAAACGGAAAACGGGCCGTCAGCAGCATTTAAAAAACAAAGTTTATAAAATTTGTTACCTTAGTATTACAAAGCTGCAGGAAGTTCCAATTTTATTAGCAGCCCAATTTTCGTTTTTAATTTTTACTAAATAATAAATAGCAGAATTGAGTCTGAAAAAGATTTAACATCTAATTGTATTCTTTACAAAAAGCATTACATTTGAATAGAATTGAGCGATTTTCCAATAAAAAGTGAAGATGTTTTCAAAAAGATTAAACAAAATATTTAAAACCTTTTTGGTATCGGCATTGTTGCCTATAGCAGCTTTTGCGCAACAAGATTCCAGTAAAACGGTTGTTACACCTCCGGTAGGTTTGTTTCCTAAACAATCGCCTGATGAGTTATATCGAATAGCTGTTTCAGGATTTTATCGATTCTACGGAACTCAATCCAGAAATTTTGTTCCTTACATGCTCACGGGCAACGGTTTGCAAACAGCTCCTGCTCAACAACTTTTTATTGGAGACGACAGCCAATTACCTACACTACAATTAAACATTTCGGGAAGACCGACGCTTAAAACGGCTTGGGCTTTTGATATTTATACTTACCAATATTTAAATGGCGCTTTAAGCAGTGCTTATGGCGGACAAGTTGTTGACAGCTTGCGCCCGAGCATCCAAAATCCGCTCGAAGGAACACGGTTGGGTGGTAGCATGATTTTAAATTTAGGTATCAATTTTACGGCTACCCATGAAACTTCGTTCGGGTCATTTACACTTAGAACCGGTGGCATACAATGGCATGTTTTATCTGATTTAACAATGGGTTCGTTTAGGGGATATAATCGATTTACACTATTTGAACGCAACCCATGGGACCCAATTACGAATTCGGTTTTTGCGCGCTACGACAAATATTATAATGAGGGAGCCATTGACCAGGATGTGCGATGGGGAAACAGGGCATTTAAAGGTTTTGCCTTAGATGCTGCAGGCTTACCGGCTAATTTAAAAGCAAAGTTATTAGTAGGTAAAACAGAGCTAAACGGTGGATTTAGTGCAACACCAAATTTATCGTATGGCGGACAAGTTATTAAGCAATTGAATGCAGGAAGATTTTATGGAATAAATACAATTAATAGTTTAACCTACGCCGACAGTTTAGCTACTGAGCAGGTTGGATTTAATTTAGTATCTATTGAAGTAAATGAAAAAATAAAAAAATTCGCCATTCATTTGGAAGCCGGAGCAGGACAATATTTTAGTCCTTTAAACGATGCCGGTTGGGGCGAAATGATTAGCGCAACAATAACATCTCCAATTAAAAAAAATATTCCTATTATTAGTCTTCATGGATTTAGAATTGCACCGGAAGTATTTAATAATAACGCCGTTTTTTTAAATAGCAGTGTTGATGAATATACTACCAACGATATTCCGGCAGGGTCGATTGGCAGCAGTGCCCTTTTGGTTCCTACAGGCAGTGCCATGTTGCGCATGGGAATGATGTCGAACAATCGTCAAGGACTCGATTTAAATATTGAACAAACATTTAAAAATATTACTTTCAATATAGGATTTGCCATGACGGGAGAAATTACGCCTATATCAAATGTAATAAATTTCGGTCACCCAATAAATAGTTTAACACGTGCACGTTTTTGGCGATTTGCTTACCCAAGTAACGTTGGTCCGTATGATAGATATTCTGTTATTTTTAGAGATGTATATGAAACAGTTAATTTAAGTGATGACAGCTCAGGCATTGCGGTTTACAAAAAATATTTTTCAGTATTTGAACCCCAAATAAAATTTAAATCTACCCTATTTAATAAACCGTTTTACGTTTTCTTTTTAGGATATTACAGCACAGTTCAGCGCAACTGGAGCGCAGTTCCTGTTGTTACGGAAGAAGCATATATAAGACAATATGCCAGTGAGATTGAAGTTTATTACAGTATAACCAATGGCCTAGTTTTATCAGGCTACTTTGGTTATGAAAGAACACTAGGCAATTATCAAACCGATATTGATGAAGAAACCCGCAGACCGCGGAATCAAACAGGCAATGGGTATGGTGCAGGATTGGATATTGATTTAGGTAGAAATGCTATTTTATATGTTCGCAATCGCTGGGCAAATTTTGTCGATGCCAGTTTTGCTGATGATAAATTTAGGAGTCAAGAAACTATAGTTGAATTAAAAATATTTTTCTAGTGAGAAAATCAAAAAAAATAATTTTCACCCTATTACTTGGATGCAGCTTAACAATTGTTGGCGCTCAAACCGAGGTGAAGAAATTCAGTCTGAACGGCACCGCACGCACGCTAGCGTTTATGGATAACCTAACGCAAGAAGGCGATGTAGCGGATACGGTTACGGCACCAAAAAGTTTATCGTCGCATACGATGGTAGACTTAGGCATGCTGATTAGACCCGGCGATAATATTGCCATTCAAAGCACTGTGCGCATACGCAACGATTTCGGAGGATTTTGGGGCTCGGGTGTAACTTTCGATGTGCGCGAATTATATGTAAAAGGTGTGGTAAAGGATATTGTGCGTTACCAAGTTGGCGATTTAAATTACAAATTAACACCCTATACATTTTACAATAACAATAGTGAATTAAATGCCTTTACTCCGAAAGTATTTGCGCACCTATCTGACCAAATAGCATACGATAATTTTTATTTGAATGATAACACTTGGAGACAGCAAGGTGCATCGGTTGATTTTGGGGTAGTTTTTAAAAAATATATCGATGAAATAAACTTTAATTTATATACAGGAAGAGTTTTAACTACTAACGGTGGTGGCTCACCTGATCGTTTATTTACTGCTGCTAATATGACAATGTTACAGAGTAAATATTTATCATTGGGCGTTAACTATACCAATTTATATGATTTTGCAGGCACATCTGCCAATCCGGAAAACTTAATAAATCCGGTAGTTTCAGGCACTGCAAATGCACAATATACTATTGGGGATATATTATTATCTGCATCCGGTGAAATGGGTAGCTCGCGTTCGGAAATTGTAAATGATAGTCTTGCACCACTATTAAGTGATAATTTTTTCGACACAAAAATTAAAGTAGAATATACCCCATGGCAACTCGGTATTTATTTACGCATGAAAAGTGTTGGTGCCGATTTTAGAAGTCCGGGAGCACAAACAAAACGCATCAATTTTGATGCAGCACCTGCAGCGTTTGAAAGAATTACTAACGACCAAGTAATTCGCGAATTAAATACATTGGATTTAATGCGTGAAGCTGATTTGTATACCTTACAATTACAAAGCGGATTAATGGCATTTGATCCGAAATACGATAATATTACACCTTTTGGTGATGCCAGCCCTAACCGTCAAGGATATGAAATAGGCATTAATTGGATGGGTTGGAAAGAAGCAGTGAAATTAAATGCTGCTTATTTAGCTCAAACGGAAATTCGCGGACAAGGAACATTAAATTTAAGAGCGTTTACAAGAATGGAAGTAAGTGGAGAAATTGCTGTCAATGAATTATTAAAATGGAAAAAATCAATCGCCATACAAGCAGCATTGCGCAGCGATAAAACCACTAGACCCGGTGAAGCGGGCGTGCCTTCAGTTGATTTAACAACAGATATCATCAGCATCGGACTTTCGGCAAATGTAGTGTCGGACTTAGATGTTTTAATTGGCATACAACAGCATACGTTTGCAGGGTTTGAGTTTACCAATCAGGTAAATGCTTACGATGAAATAATTAACTTTAACGAATACAAGGTAGATGGCAGTCAGCAAATGATTGGCGGAGGTTTACGCTGGAATTTTTCTGAAAAAGCGTATTTAATGGGACAGTATAACCAACTTTCGTGGAACAATAATGTAGTTGATGATGTTTTACCATCCTATACCATTGGCAATTTTGCATTTATTTACAGTATGAAATTTTAAGCGATATGAAAAAAATATTTCTTCCTCTATTTTCTGCCATTCTGATATTATCATCTTGCTCAAAAGATAATACAGCTTATGACGGCCCATCGCTTACCGATATTTATGGTGAGTTTAGCCTACTAAATACCTTAACAGTTAGTAGCGCAACAATTGATTTTTCGACCGGGCAAACATTAACCTGTGGAGCAGAATTTTCGAAAAATGTAAATTGGAAAATTGAAATTACCGGGCAATCGTCCGGCGGTGTAAATACCATTGAAGGGTTTTCCAGACTCATTGATGCAACTAATGCAATTTGGGATGGCTCGGCAACTTCATTACCCATGTTTAGAACTGAAGAATGCGTAGTAATGCTTACCATTGAAAATGAAGCAGACACCCTTTACCAAAATGTGACCATTACAGGAACTAAACCAATTACAGGATTAGTGATTTCTGATTTTGAGGGCGAATGGAATCCCGGATGGGGCTCATTTATTCAATCAGGGGCAGATATGAGTTTTGTAATTACAGATGCAAATGCTGCAGGGCAAGGTTCCAAATATTACGATATGGGAGGTTTAGTAGATTGGGATTGGTTACTTGGCTTAATAGACATTCCGGCAACAGCTTATGGTGCACCGACATTTGCATTAAACGCAAATCCTAATAACGTATATTTTAATGTATTGCTGTCAAAAGTGCCGGGCTTAACAAATGGTATCGTATTATTTCAATTTCGTGAAGATGATAATGGCGATGGAATTTATACCGAAGGGGAAGAAGATTTATTTTCGAAAGAAATAAAATTAACCGGTGACGACGGATGGCAATTAATTAGCAGCAAATATGCCGATTTACCAACTTTAGTTAATGGAGTAGCTGTCGACCCAATTGGCAATGGCATATATGAACCACAAAAATTAATGCAGGTTTCAATTTTAATGTTAGCGAATCCTGTTAGCGGATATTCGCAAGCATATATGGATATGTTAATATTTACAGAAAATGAACCGTTTAAACCATAATGTTGCATAATAAAAACATATTATTTGGGGCATTAATTTCCGGTGTTTTAACTTCCGGATTGGTATCATGTGCCATTAAACCGATTGCAGTTTACGACAATGCAACCGTTAGCGACAGTATTCAGCATATAGGAAATGTTTATGCCGTAAATATTTTTACTGATTATGTTACTGCTGAATTATGGAAAACGGAAGACAGTTCATGTATACAAGTTACAAATGTTTTTGATAAATCGATGATAGACGCCGGTGGGCTATATATCAAATGTAATAGAACTTCAGGTGGCTGTGATTGGATTGGCTTAGGTTTAGGTTGGGACGGATGGAATGCAAAAAATTTGCAGGAAATATATAACAGCGCTGCCATTCAGTTTATGGTGCGTTCACCTAAAGGAACTCAACCCGGACTGCCTTGGGCAATGGCATTAGAAGATTATAGCGGCGGTCAAGCTTGGGCCGGTGTATTTGCCAATTTTATTGAAGGTGGAAAAATAACCGAGCAATGGACTAAAGTACAAATTCCATTAACTGCTTTTGATTTTACGCAATTTGATGCAGATGTTAGCAGTATAAAACAAATTGTAATTCAATTTGAATCGGAAGGGGAAATTTATTTAGATGATATACGCTTAGTTCCAACACAAACTGTGCAATCTAAAATAGTTGAAGTGCCTTTTACCGGCACAACTGCAATTGTTGATGGCATAAAAGATAACTTGTTTACAGGCAATGGTTTTAAATTAGACAATGGCAATGTTTGGCTAGCCGTTGATAATAAAAATGTAATGGTATATGCCGAAATTAATGATGCCACACCATTACAAAATAAAAATTCAGGAAAAGATATTTGGAATGGCGATGGTTTAGAAATTGCTTTTTCTACGAATGCCACTGCTGCAAAAAACAGGAAAACATTTTTATTATCTGATCAGCATATTGGCATAAAAGCAACTGCAACACCTGTTATTTGGAATTGGTGCACACAACAAAATGCAAAAGGCAATGTAATTACAAAGTCGACAGCAAACGGATATATAATAGAAGCAGTAATCCCTGTTGACCAATTTATTGCTGCACCATTTATTGCAGGCAGTATTTACAATGTAGAAGTTGCAGTTGATGCCGGCTCTACAGCCAAAGGAAGAGAAAAACAATATCGTTGGAACAATCCTTATAACGAAGGATTTCATACTTCGCCACAGTTATGGGGACAAATGCTAATTACAAATGAAACGGTTACAAAATAATTTAAGGTTAAACATTAAACAACTCAGTTTAATATTATGCTTTGCATCAACTGCATTGCATGCGCAGTCAACAGTAGATATTGATGCATTAATTGCAAAGATGACCATCGAAGAAAAAGTTGGTCAAATGACACAATTAAATTTAGATGTTGTGGGCGAAGGTGGTATTTATAGCTTAGTGGAACCTCATCATATTGACCCTGCTAAATTAAATAAAGCATTGGTTGAATATCATGTTGGCTCCATTTTAAATTGCGGCGGACATGCTTATGGTTTAGACCAATGGCATACCATCATTAATGAGATACAAACTGTTGCAACTACTAAAACACGATTAAAAATTCCTGTTGTTTATGGTATTGATGCCATTCATGGTGCTAATTATACTTTAGGCTCAACTTTATTTCCGCAGCCCTTGGCGCAAGCAGCAAGTTGGAATCTTGAATTGGTAGAACGCGGTGCAGCAATTACTGCTTATGAAGTTAGGGCAACAGGAATTCCCTGGAACTTTTCTCCGGTTTTAGATTTAGGCAGAGACCCACGTTGGTCGCGCTTGTTTGAAACTTACGGAGAAGATGTTTTATTGGCAAAAATGATGGGATTAGCAACTATTCAAGGATACCAAGGAAATAATATTGGCGATGCTTATCATGTTGCTGCATGTATGAAGCATTTTTTAGGATATAGCATGCCACGAACCGGTAAAGACAGAACACCGGTTTATATTGATGACATTCAATTACGCGAATATTTTTTACCTACTTTTCAAGCCGCAATAAATGCCAACGCCGCAACTGTTATGATAAATAGCGGTGAATTAAATGGAATTCCCGTTCACGCCGATAAAAAAATATTAACCGATTTATTAAGAAATGAACTCGGATTTAAAGGAGTAGCAGTTACCGATTGGGAGGATATTATGAAGTTAAATAATATTCACATGGTGGCACCTACGTTAAAAGATGCCGTTTATATGGCTGTAGATGCAGGTATTGACATGTGTATGGTGCCGAATGATTATAATTTTACTATTTTATTAACTGAATTAGTAAAGGAAGGAAAAATTTCGGAAGCGAGATTAGATGTTTCTGTTAAACGCATTTTGGAATTAAAAAAACAATTGGGTTTATTTGAGCAACCATTTTCACCGGCAACAACCGATTACAAAAAATTCGGTTCTGCCGAATTTCAACAAGCAGCCAGAAATATGGCGCAAGAATCAATCACCTTGCTAAAAAATAAAAATCAAATTTTACCGCTAAAAGCCGAAACAAAAATATTTATTACAGGCCCGGCTGCAAATAGCATGACTTGGTTAAACGGCGCATGGACCAGAACTTGGCAAGGAGTTGATACCATTTGGAACGATCAAAGTAAATATACTATTCGCGATGCATTTGCAGGTGCTACAAGCAATTATATTAGCTCAGACGCAATTATGACTGCTCAAGGATACGATCGCATTATAACTGCCGCTAAAGCGTCAGATGTAATTATGGTTTGTTTAGGAGAAATGCCATCCACCGAAAAAGTTGGAGATATCGACGCATTAACAATGCCTGAAAATCAGCAACAATTAATTACCATGTTGTCGGGTCTAGGCAAGCCGATAGTTTTAGTATTAGTTGAAAATCGCCCTTTGATTGTAAATGATATTGAGCCTTTATGCGATGCTATCATTATGGCATACGAACCCGGCGATTATGGTGCTTTAGCGCTAGCAGATATTGTTTACGGAAAAATAAATCCTTCCGGGAAATTACCTTTTACTTATCCGCGACATGAAGCATCATTATTGTGGTATGATCATAAACACACTGAAACATTAGACCAAAAATTTGGCAGAAATGCTTTTAATCCGCAATGGGAATTTGGTTTCGGATTAAGCTATTCCACTTTTTCATATGACAACATCAAACTATCAACCGATACATTAATAAAAGGCAATTTGCAAATTAGTGTAGATGTTACCAATACAGGAAAAGTAGCCGGGAAAGAAGTTGTGCAATTATACATTGCCGACAGATATGCGAGTATTACACCATCGGTAAAAAGATTGCGTGATTTTCAAAAAATAATGATTGCACCGGGAGAAAAACAAACGGTTACATTTGTAATAAACTCCGAAGACATTGCATTTGTTGGTCAAGATTTAAAATGGATTACAGAAGCAGGCTGGTTTGATATTGCTATTGGCGATAAAAAATCGGCGTTTTATCTTTCAAAATAATTACTATGAAAAAAATTCTTTTAATTGCGCTAGCAGCGATAGGATTTAGTGGTTGCCAACAATCTGATCCCTCAGATGTTTTGGGTCGCGATGGAGATGTGGTTTATTTTTCAGGTTATATTTGGGATGTAAAACACAACGAATATGCAGTAGGTCCGGGACCAAATTATTTCTCCCGCTTTTATGAAGATATTTTTATAGATGAGAACGGTTACTTGCACATGCGCATTGCAGAGCACGACGGCAAATGGTATTCCACCGAAATTGTTGGTCGCGATACATTAGGTTATGGCACCTACACTTGGGTGATGCAAGCCGATTTAGAAAATATTCCTGAAAACATAACAGTTGGCTTGTTTACTTGGAATACCGAATCATTTTTTTCAGATGCAAACAGTGAAGTAGATATTGAATTTTCGAAATGGGGAAATCCTGATTTAGCTACTACGTTGCATTATTCGGTTCAGCCTGTTGCATTTGGTCCAACTTACGCCGAGCGAACGCACAATGCTGCAACCCAACCCGGCGATTTAATTGGCGTAACCACACATACTTTTGTTTGGACCGACACCTTAATTACTTGGGCAAGTTATATGGGCGATGTTGTTGACCCATCAAAACTAACCGCGTCGTGGTCGTTCAACTTAGATAATCCTGCGAGAATAAAATATGAAAACGGAGTTGAATCCGAACCAATTGTAATTCCCGGCCCTGCAGAAGCAACCAATGCACGTATAAATTTCTGGATATTGCCTTGGATAGATACAACACCAACTGATGGATTAGAGCAGGAGATTGTTGTTAGGAGTTTTAGTTATGTGGCGATGTGAGATTGGGCTTAAGTAATGTAATTGAATAGTATATTTGTTGCCATTATTAAGCAATAAATTGCCATACCTTGACCACCTTCCACACCCAATACATCTCAACAATTGAGCCTGCCATTCGAAAATTAGATGCGCAGCGCAAAACGGCTGCAATTGCAGGATTTATTTGCAGGATTTTTGAATTATATTTTATTACGTTAGTTGTTAGTTTGTTCCTAGGCTTTTTAAATATGTTTGACAGCCAAGGTGAAGCAGTCGGTTGGCTTTTTGGCATTGTTAAATATTTCATGTATGCTGTTTTGAGCTTAGTTATTATTGGTATTGTATATGCACAGGTTAAAAAACGACTAAGTGAGCAAGATCCAAAACAAGCATTAAATAACAATAAAATATTAATTATAACTTTTTTAGTAGCAGGCATTGCATTGGCTTGCGGGTATTTAATCGGTATTAATTTTTTGGGCACCGAATTCGGCACGTCATTTATGTTAAAATGGTTTATTGCAATTGCGTCAGTGTTTGTTATGATACTACCTTATCGTTGGATAAAATCGAAAGAAGATAGCTTTACAAATAATTTTAAAGAAGCATTTTTTAAAGCAGCTATACCCGGAATTAATCCCAGTATTTCGTATGAACCTGAAACCGGATTAACACAAGCGCAGTTTATTGCATCAAAACTATTTACCTATCAAAAAATAGACACATTTAAAAGCCGCGATTCTTTCGCAAATCAAGACAATACCTTTGTTGGCAGCTATTTAGATGTAATGCAAGTTGAAAGAAAACAAAGTAACGGAAAATCTGAAACTACGTATTCACAATTATTTAAAGGATATTTATTTATCGCCGATTTCAATAAAAAATTTACAGGTGAAACTTTTGTATTTCCCGATAGCGTGCGCAATGTTTTTGGAGAAATTACCGGCGAATGGTTGAATGAATTAATTCATCGCCCCGAGCTAAAACTGGCGTTAATGGAAGACCCCATTTTTGAAAAATATTTTGCTGTTTACACATCAGACGAGGTGGAATCACGATTTATTTTATCACCAAAATTAATTGAAAGGATTACGGCTATGAAAGAAATTTTTTATCAAGACATACATATTGCTTTTATTGAGAATAAATTATACTTCGCCATTTCAAGCGTAGACGATTTTTTTGCGCCGGGAGTTTTCACCAACTTACACAGCGAAACCGAAATTGAAAAGATGTTCAATAAGTTACAATCACTCATTATGATACCTGAGCGATTTGATTTGTCGACAAGAGTTTGGAAATGATGAGAGATTAGTAATGAGAAATGAGCAGTTCATCGAAACCCGGTGGGATGGATTTTAGTTGTCAGTTTGTGTAAAATGGAAAATAGTATTTGCTCATTTACGGCAAAGCATGAATCACTCATCACTCATATTCGCGCAGCGAATAACTCATTACTCATCCAATCAGTTCTTTTTTGGCAACTCCAACTTCATTGGCCTGCTGAAACTCTCCTCTAACGAAATAAACGTTTCCGTTCTGTCGATTCCAACAATCTGCTGCACTTTGTCGTGCAATATTTGCTTGAGGTGCATAGTGTCTTTGCAAATAATTTTGATGAACATGCTATAAGTTCCGGTCATGTAGTGACAATCAACTATCTCAGGAATTTTCTCTAGCTCCTTAACTACATTGTCGTACATGGAACTTTTGTCGAGGTAAACACCTAAAAAAGCTGTTATGCCATATCCTAATTTGAGTGGATTTACGATTAGATGCGAGCTTTTTATAAGGCCGATGGCATCCATTTTCTTCATCCTAACGTGGATAGTTCCGGGCGAAACACCTATTTTATGGGCAATTTCAGTGAAAGGCATCATCGCATTCTGCATCAAGAGGTGCAAAATCTGGATGTCTACTTTATCAATTTCATAATTTTCGGACATGTGTGGTTCATTTAATTATATTATCAACAATAGAACTTCAAAAATAATTACATTATCTCAAAGATTATAAATAATGCTTAAATAATTTGCAAATATCAATACAAATCTTTTTCTTTGTATTCAACCTTTACAGGTTATTGGTTAGGCAACATTACCCCTAAACGGATGCTGCATGATGAGGAGCATGCAGCATTTCCATTTTATATAGTGCCCAACACTTCAATACATTTAATCACCTGATATTTAATGAATTACGAATGGCAATACCGGCTTCCGGGTGATTTTGGCTTTTACGTGCCAAGCCCGCTTGAGAGCCAGATTGTTAATTTTCGAAACCTTTGTGGCGGCATTTCCCGTATAAGCTTATAATGATTCAAAGCGCTTTTCAAACCTTTATAAAGACCTTTCCGGTGCAACTGCTGGCAGCGCATTTGAAACGCAAGCATTTCTTAATACTCATTTGGATTTTTTTAATTTGCATTACAGCGGGATTTTTAGGCAGTCGCTATGGTGTGCCTTTACTTTTTTTAGACCCTGAGTATTTTGGCAAAGTAAACTTTTTAAGCTTTTATATCATTGGTATTTCACTCGGCGGATTGTTTATTGTTTGGAATATTTCAAGTTATATTTTAAATGCACATCGCTATTCCTTTTTAGCTACACTCAGCAAACCATTTGGCACTTACTGCTTGAACAATGCGTTGTTACCATTTATATTTATACTTACTTATACATTTGAAATTATTGGTTTCCAATCCAGCTATGGATTATTATCGCTCGGCGCCATAAGTTCATTAATTTTGGGATTGTATTTAGGTTTATTAAGTATTGTATTAGTTGCCATGCTTTATTTTTTCAGAACCAATAAAGATATTTTTCAAATTATTGGTGTTATAAAAAAGAAGCAAGAAAAAATCAAACAAATAAACCCCGACGAGCCCACACACGATGAAGTTACGGCGCATCATCCTGTAAATACATCTTACTATTTAAACAACCGCTTGCGATGGAAACATGCACGTTCTGCCAATCACTATCCTGAGTCGATAATTAGGTCAGTATACAGGCAACACCATGCTAATGCATTATTTATCGAAATTACGGCAGTTGCAATTATTGTAATGCTGGGATTATTAATGGAACATCCTATTTTTAGAATTCCGGCAGGCGCAAGCATTTCGCTTTTGCTCACCATTTTGGTTGTATTAATTGGTGCTTACTACTATTGGATGGGTGCATGGAAATTATTTTTCTTAGTTATTTTATTTACTGTGGCTAACTTGTTTATGCAATCGAACATGCTCAGCTATGAAAATAAAATATTTGGTGTTAATTACAACGAAACACGCACCTACTCCATCGAAATATTAAAAACATTATCAGACTCAAGCTATACCAATGCAGATATTGCCAATTCAATAGCCATGCTTGAAAATTGGAAAGGGAAATTTCCGCAAAGCGGACATAAACCTAAATTAGTAGTAATAAATTGTAGCGGCGGCGGATTACGTGCCATGTCGTTTGCCATGCAGGTGTTTCAACAAGCCGATAGTTTAACAGGAAACAAATTAATGGAACATACACCAATAATAACAGGTGCTTCAGGTGGAATGCTTGCAGCAGCGTATTATCGAGAGTTGTATATGCAGTATAAAAATGGCGCTACCATTAATTTATATGATGAACAATACGTTGATGATATTAGCACCGATTTATTAAATGGCCTTGGGTTTACAATGGTAGTTAACGATTTGTTTTATCCTTTGCAAACCTTTACATTGGCCAACACTACACACCGGAAAGACCGTGGATATATGTTTGAGAAACTATTGAATGAAAATACAAATGCTGCATTCAACAAACCATTAAGTAGTTATGCGGAAGCAGAATTTAATATGGAAATTCCAATGATGGTATTTACGCCTACAATTATTAATGATGATAGGAAATTATATATCGCTACTCAGCCGGTAAGTTATTTGGCGTCACCGGTAAATAGAAGCAGCCATTTCTCGCTTCCTGAAATTGATGGTATTGATGCACATCATTTACTAGGAGAGGATGCAGGTAATATGCAATTTTCGAGTGTACTGCGCATGAATTGTACATTCCCCTATATTTTACCCATGGTACATTTACCTACAAATCCGGATGTTCAAGTGATGGATGCCGGTGTGCGCGATAATTATGGGATACAAACTTCTACACAATTTATTGCCACATTCAGCGATTGGATAAACGCGAATACAAGTGGCGTAATTGTAGTTAATATTCGTGCAATAGAGCAAGAATTAGGTATTAAAACAGATATGAGCAGAGGTGTATTGCAAAAATTCACAAGTCCAGTCGAAAACCTTTACAGCAATTGGGTAGAAATACAAGATTACCAAAACGATCAACTACTTAATTATTTAGACTTAATATTAAAAGGAAATCTAGAGGTTATTACCTTTGAGTATCAGCCATCAGCAAATAACAAAAGGGCCTCTTTAAGTTTTCATCTTACCTCACTAGAAAAACGAGACATAAATAGTGCAGTTAATAATATCTATAACCAAGAGGCATACAACACTTTAGTTTCATTACTGGATAGTAAATAACAATTTTAATATCTAGTGTTACTATTTCCGGTCGGCTTGAGCTACTCACTTGTTGCCAAATTACTGATATGTGAGGAAATGTTCCACAACTTATAATAGCTAAACTCGTCAGAAAAACTGTATGCAAGTAATTCCTTACTTACTATTTAGTTTAGTATTGATGCCAAGGTCATGCCAACAACATATTACTCGAAACGGTTGCATGTAAATAATAAATTAAAATGTTATTTGGGCGTTATTCTTGAAGTAAAATATACAAGAAGCCTTATACATCATTAACTAATTAAAACCAGATTATCTATGATTAGAATTATTACTATGTGCATGCCGCTGATTTTATTTTCAGCTTGCACAAAAACAGAACTACCAATTATTGATGAACAAGTTGCAGTGGATGCTACCACTTTAAAAGTTGACCGCTATTTAACCGGCGACGCTGCGGATGTAGTAACTACTACACAAGGCGGAACAGTATTAATGGGCGGAAGCACCGATGTTGATGCTGCAATTGAATGGATGATTGATCGCAGCGGCGGCGGTGATTTTGTTATTTTGCGTGTTACCGGAACAGATGGGTACAACGACTACATTTACACAGAATTAGGTGGTGTAAATTCAGTCGAAACGGTGGTTATTACATCTAAAACAAGTGCAAATAAAATTGCCACTTACAATACCATAATAAATGCAGAAGCAGTATTTATTGCCGGTGGCGACCAATATGATTATGTGAATTACTGGAAAGACACCAAGGTTGAGGATGCCCTGAATTATTTAATTAATACTAAACATGTGCCGGTTGGAGGCACTAGTGCAGGATGTGCTATTCAAGGTAAAGTATACTTCGATGCAAAATTCGGGACTGTAACTTCTACTCAAGCACTTAATAACCCATATCGCAATTTGGTAAGTTTGCAACGGAATAATTTTATTGACAACCCACTACTACTTAACACGATAACAGACACACATTATAACAATCCTGATAGAAAGGGCAGCCATGCTACTTTTTTAGCACGTATGGCTAAAGACTGGGCAATGAACGCGAAAGGTATTGGTGTTGAAGAGCAAACTGCAGTATGCATAGACGAAGCAGGATTTGCACAAGTTTTTGGAACCAATAATGCTTATTTTTTAAAACAAAATGGGCTTGGACCGGAAACTTGTGTAAGTGGCAGTGCTTTAACATGGGACAGAAGTAATCAAGCAGTTAAGGTGTATAAAGCACCGGGAACGGCTGCAGGAAGCAATTCCTTTAATATTAGTAATTGGACAACAGGAGTTGGAGGAAGCTGGTGGTATTTTAGTGCAGAAGCCGGTACGTTTATTCAAAATCCGGAATAAATAATAAACAATATTAAAAAAACCTTGACCAAGCCGGTTAAGGTTTTTTTAATAATAAAGCAATATTCTCCACGTGATAGGTTTGTGGAAACATATCAACCGGCTGCAATAATTCGACAGTATATTTTTCGGATAATATTTGAATATCGCGAGCTTGTGTTACCGGATTGCAGCTAACATAAACTATTTTGTCGGGCGCTAACTCTAATAATTTAAGGCAAACATCTTTGTGCATGCCTGCTCGAGGCGGGTCAGTAATTACTACATTGGCGCGACCGTGTTCCGCAATAAATTCATCGGTAAATATTTTAACCATATCGCCGGCTATGAATGTACAATTGTCGATATTATTAAAACGCGCATTCATTTTTGCATCTTCAATTGCAGGTTCAATTAATTCTACACCGATTACCTTTTTACAATGTGCTGCCGCCAAAAGTGCAATACTGCCAAGGCCTGTATAAAAATCATATACTAAATCGTCAGGCTTTAATTCTGCTAATGCAATAGCACTGTGGTAGAGATATTTTGCTTGCTCGAAATTCGTTTGAAAAAATGATTTAGGCCCTAGATGATATTTGATATTATCAATTTGCTCAATCATATATTTTTCACCGGAATACAAAACTACATCACGGTCAAAAATAGTATCATTATTTTTAGTGTTAATGCAATAATACAATGATGTAATTTCCGGAAAAGTTTCCTTTACATGCGCCAGCATTGGGTTAAGCCATTCCGGCTTATCATCAGCCACAACAATTATCACCATTAAATTACCTAACGACGAATTGCGTATTATTACATTGCGCATGTAACCTGTTTGTGCTCTTAAATCGAAGAAGGGCAAATTATGCATTAAAGCATATGATTTTAATGCCAACCTTATTTCATTTGATAACGAAGGCTGCAAATAACAATGCTTAATATCAAACACGTTGGCAAATTGTTTACGCACGTGGAAACCTAAAGCAGGTTTTTTGTCGGCATGATTTTCCTTTTTGAAGGTCGGGTCGTTTATGTAACCGGAATTAGTAAATGTAAACTCCAATTTATTGCGATAATATTTATCATATGGCGAACCTGTAATTTTATTAATAGTTGGCAATGCGGTAAACTTTCCGATTCTACGAAAAGCGTCTTCAACTAATTGCTGCTTAAATGATAGCTGTGTATCATATTCCACATTCTGCCATGTACATCCGCCACAAACCTGAAAATGATCGCAAAAGGCAGTTACCCGAAGCGGTGAATAAGTATGAAATTGTGTAACATAACCCATTTCATAATCTTTAAACTTTTTTGTTTGTTGCACATCTACAACATCACCGGGAATAGTCTGCTCAACAAAAATCACCTTCCCTTCTACCCTACCCATGCCAACACCTCCATCAGCTATTGTTTCAATAGTAACCTGTTCGCGTATCCGCATTTTTCCTCTACCCATAATATTTTTATAAAGATGTAAAGTTAATGGAATTTAGAAAATGAGGGATGAGTAATGAGTGGTTTACGATATACTCGACTTTGTGAGCAAACCGGTTCACTTTTTTAAATGATTGACAGTTGGAACTCATGATGACATTGGCTCGAAAAACCGCTCATCACTCATATTCGCAACGCGAATAACTCATCACTCCTATTTGCAGTGCGCAGATGAGTAATGAGTAGCTTACCGGAATTTTAATATTAATTTTTAATAATAAGTTTTGTGTCGAAAGGCTGATTGTTCAAATTAATTTGAAGCAAATAAGTACCCGGAGTTAATGGATTTGTTGAAAATGAAAATTGATTTTCGCCTTGTGTAGCTTTATTGCGCAACAATTGTTTTACCAAATTGCCTTGCATATCGAACAATGAAAAAGTTATAATGCCGCCTTCGGTTAAATTAAATGATGTATAAAAAATATCATGTGTTGGATTTGGATATACTTTGGTATTTGAAGAATTAGTGTTATTTACCACTCCAATATTTGCCTCTACGGTGCTGCTTAACGATGCAATCCATGTTGCATTGTTGCGTTGCGTGAATGGAAATCCATCAATAAATTTTCCAAAATTTCCGCTTACCCAAACAACACCCGGTTCATCATACTTTCTTTGAGATCCGGTATAATCGCCCCAGCGTTCATAGCCGCCGGTGAGCACATTTACATAGGTGTCGCCGGTATGAATATTTACTAATTCGGAATAATCGCCCCAATTATAAAAAATGCCGCTCATGCCTGCATAAACAGTTGGCGCAGTATGGTCGAAAGTAATTATAGATTGATCATCTCCAACAAATTTTCCGGTGTATGAAATATTAGGATATCCTAAATCGAGTGTATCATCTCCAATAATATTTCCTTCAATATTAATTGCCCCGGTTAAGTTGGTTATTAAACCGTGATAAATTCCGCAAAAACCTGTAGATGGATCTAGTGTATTTGCAACGAATTGAATTTGTTCATTTTCAAAAAAACTACCGAGCACACGACCATCGTTAGTATCAAAAATATTTGTAGTGAATTGTCTTGCTTGCGGTGGCACACCGTATTTAACATCAGCTCGCGCATAATTAACTTCAACAACAGTTTCAGGATCGTCTAGTAATCCGGTTACATGAACAATAAAAAAAGTATCATTCTCAATTGCAAAATTCCTGTTCGATAAAAAATACATATCCGGCCCATAGGTATTAGCACCGCCGCGAACGGGATTTAAATTGCGAATTGGATTTCCACCAAAAAATATGCTGTCGTAATACACAGCGTCTAAAGGTTCGCCATTATATCCTTTATCGAGGCTCATTTGCCAAATTAATGTTTCACTAAAACCGGTTTGCCATGGTTCATCGGGGATAATTAAATTAATAGTAAGAAATAATTCTTCCTCAGTAAGCGAAAACATAGGAAAATCGGTCCAGCGATTATTGTCTTTAGGATTTCCCGGCAGGGCATATAAATTCCATTCGCCGAGTGGGTCATTTGTTTTAGAAAATGCGATAATAATATTTGTTTTATCGGGCTCGAAACCTGATAAAAATAAGAGTACAAATTTATCTGCGCGTGGGTCGTATAATACTTTCGGGTCGAACTTAGAATCAGGAATTCCCAGTGTATCGCAAAATGCAGCCAGGGAAGTTGAAAATAAAAATGTTCCGTCCTGATTATAAATATAAATAGAAGAATTTATTACAGAAACAATTTTACCATTATTGGAGATGGCCATATCGTTATCGTTTGGCACGCCGGTTCCCATTAAATTTCCTTCCCAACCCGCTAAAATTTCCGGTGCAGAAAGAACAGTATCGGCTGTAGTACGCTGTTGTGTCGGTATAAATTTACCATCTCCGTAAAGCGATTCTTTTAAGTCTATTAAATACCTGCGATAAGATTCGGAGCCGGGCGCAGGAGCCTCTACACTGAGTAATTGTGGATTAAAATCAGCATCAATTTCAGAAAGTGTAACCTTTGCTGAAGGCAAAAACTGCATTTTTTCTGCAGCCACATGCTGCTGCTGAGCAAAACCAATTTGAAGGGAGCAGCTTAATGCAAAAACGAGTAAAATCCTGTTCATTTTCTAAAATTTAACACGAATTTACAGCTTTACATTACAATTTTCAAGCTACTTCAACTGCGGGATTTTTTTTTATAAAATCGTCGGTGATAGTTGCAATGGATGATTCCATTTTTGCGACTGTTTTATCCCAGTTAAATGTATCTCGTACATGTGTACCATTTCTTGCTGCGTTAATAAAAGTCTCACGGTCAGACAGAAAATGTTTCAATGCATCTTTTATGTTATCTACATTATCAGGATTAAAATATAATGTATCTGCGCCGCCAACTTCAGTTAAACTAGATCGGTCGGATGAAATTATTGGCACACCACAATATCTTGCTTCCACAACCGGAATTCCGAAACCTTCAAATAATGAAGGATATACAAAAGCATCGGCTGAGGCTACTACTTTGGTTAGTTCACTTAATTGTAAGTGCCCGGTAAAAATTACATCCGCTTTAAATTGCATTTGTTCGAAGACAATTCTGGTATCATCTGTTTTCCATGCCATACGGCCAGCAATTACCAATTTATGTGTAGCCGGAAACTCTTTGCGCAATGCATCATACGCAAGTAATAAATGCTTCACGTTTTTTCGTGGATGCACAGAACCTACATACAAAAAAAAGGGCAATCCACCTGTATAATTATTGCGCACTGCTTGCTGTGCGGTTTCGCTTAAAGGCATATATTGTTCATTTGCACCGTTGTATGCCACATCAATTTTATCGGGTGCTATGTGATATCTTTTTACGATATCATTTTTAGAAAATTCGGAAACAGTTACAATTCGCGTTGCCTTTTTTGCATACTGTGGTGTAAACTTGCGATAGTAATTACTAACTATTCCGGGTGTGTGTCCCGGATAATGTTCAAAGCCTAAATCATGAATTACCAATAAAGTTGGCACATCGGTTTTTAGCGATAAAAACCCATCGGTGGAAATAAACAAGTCAGGCTTATACTTTTTAAATACCTTCGGTAGCGCAATATCGAACCAATACTTCCATAAATAAGGATGTCGGGCAGGCGGCCACACTCGAATTGGTTTTACATTTTTAGCAAAAATAAATTCCGGATCCGGTTCTCTGTCGAACAGGAACAGAAAAGTATGCTCAGGGTGATTGAGTGTGAGGCGCTTCATGGTTTCATAGGTGAACCAACCAATGCCTTCCAGCTTATCCTTAATAAGGAAACGGGTATTAACAGCTATTAGCATGTTAAACAGTTTGTTTTAAAATGAACTGAAATAAGCGTAGAAGTTTGCCGTATCACTAAATCTTTAAGTAGAAGTTTGTCGCTAGCGTCTAATTTGAAGCAATAATAAGTATTTTTAGCGCGCCAACAAAAAAATGCGGAAAAATTTTATTGCCAACATCGGATTTTTACTCCTTCTAAACCTGCTGGTAAAGCCGTTTTGGATTTTGGGAATCGACCGCTCCATTCAAAATGAAATTGGGCCTCAGGCTTACGGGACATACTTTGCACTGTTCAATTTCGCCTATTTGTTTCAGGTGATTCTTGACTTTGGCATTAATAATTACAACAACCGATTAATTGCGCAACAACCCGAACGACTAGGCACATACCTTTTTTCGACGCTATTGGTAAAAATCTTACTCAGCATCGCCTACACCATAATTGTTTTTGTAACGGCATTCGGAATAAATTTTTCTGCAGAACAGGTAAATATGCTTTGGTTATTGGCTGTAATGCAGATTCTAATGTCGTTTTATGCCTTTTTCAGGTCGAACGTAAACGCATTGCAGCTATTTAAAACTGATGCCGTATTGTCTATTCTCGACAAATTGCTTACTTCTATAATTTGCGGGTTAATATTATGGACATCCCTTTTCCCAATTGCCATTACCGCGACTACATTTATTTATGCTCAAATTGCAGGATATACAATGGCTGTAGCCATTTCCATCTTGGTTATCAGCCGCAGAAACATTGTTTTCAAGTGGAATATCGATACAAAATTGATTGCAGAAATCTTCAAAAAAAGCTATCCGTATGCCTTATTAGGATTCTTAATGACTGCTTATTATAGGATAGATGGTGTATTAATAGAACGTATGCTTGGGGATGAAGGCGCTTATGAAGCAGGAATTTACGCCTCTGCCTTTAGATTGCTTGATGCGTTGGGCATTTTGGGATTTTTATTTGCCGGATTGCTCATGCCTATGTTTACCCGAATGTTAACCGACAAAAATCCAATAGAGCCCTTGCTGGATATGAGTTACAGATTGATGCTCGTTTTTGCAGCCGGTTCGGGTATCGCCTTTATATTTTACCGAAACGAAATCATGGCATTGCTTTACGATGCCGGTAATGTCTATACAGGCAGCATTTTCGGGTGGTTGATGGTGAGTTTTATATGCATAAGCCTAACCTATATTTATGGCAGTTTACTAACGGCGGGTGGCAAAATTGGTTTACTTAATCGCATTTCAATTGCCGGATTTATAATAAATGTAGTTTTAAACATAATTCTAATACCTGAATACAAAGCCCTTGGCTCAGCAATGGCAACGGTTGCGGCCCAAATATTAGTTTTAGTAGCCCATATAATTATGGCAGGAAAGCAATTCGGCCTGTCAAGCAATCGAAAATGGTTACAAACCCTCATTTTTATTGGTCTGGTAACCGGAATTCATCTGCTTTTAGGACTTATTGCACTCAATTGGATGTATCAACTGCTAATTGGTGGCGGCTTGAGTTTAATTGCTGTTATTCTTTCCGGCATCGTGAGCAAGAGTGAAATTCGAAGCTTTATAGGCATTATTCGCAATGCTGCCGCTAAAAAGTCAACTCTAAGCTAGTTTTAATACCTTTGCACACTAAAATTTAAGTATGGAACAGTCCAACGACCTTGTTAGATTAATACAAATAGTATATAAATGGCGTAAGCCGCTGATTATTGTGACCGTTATTGTTGCAATTGGTGCCAGCATTTTCACTTGGTTTTTTATGCCTAATTATTATAAGTCAACAGTTAATTTTTATCCCTCAAATCCAATTATGACCGACCGACAAGTTTTGTTTAGTCAGTCGTCAGGCGAAATAGAAATCGATTATTTTGGAAGTGCCAGTGATGTAGATCGCATTTTAACTATTGCAAATACAAGCGGTATTATCGATTACATCATTAATAAGTATAAATTAATGGAGCATTATGATATTGATTCTACCAAAGAAATGGCTCGTTATAACACTAAAAAAGAATTTTTGAGCAACTATAGTGCTATTGAAACAGAATACGGCGCCATTGAAATATCTGTTTGGGATCAAGATGACACTTTAGCAATGGTTATAGCAAATCATATTGTTGAAACTATTGATGATCACAATAAACAAATTTTATTGCGCGATAAGAAGCTGGTTGTTAATACCTTTAAAACACAAGTTGAAGAAAAAGAAATATTGGTTACCAAATTAGTTGACAGTATTGGAGCAATGAAAAAAGCCGGCGCATCCTCAGAGGCCATGTTAGTATTAGAAGGGAAATTAACAGGTGCCGTTGAAGATTTAAATAACAACAAAAAAATCCTGGAACAAAATCAAACTTCCGTAAATACAGATTTTTCAACTGTTCACGTTACCGAAGAGGCTTTTCCTGCAATTAGAAAAGATAAACCTGTGCGCTCATTAATAGTAATAGGTATAACTTTAGGTACTTTCTTTTTTATGGTAATACTTGCAGTTATGACTGAGAATTTCAGAAGAATAAAAAACAAAGTTGTAAATGCTTAATCTTCAGGCTAAACCTGTTGAATTAAATATTTTTTGGACAGCAACAATCCTTGCCATTGCATCTATGTTTGCAGGCTTGATGCTGGACGAGCCTTTATTTTTTCTAACACCTGTAGGATTTTTATTTGCTTATCAACTTATACTAAATTACAGAACAATATTTTTTTTATTGTTGTTTGTAACACCCGGAGCAACTGAGTTTTACGGCGCATCGGGATTTAGCACAACGCTTCCCACCGAGCCAATAATGATTGTGCTCATGTTTACTTTCTTGTTTTTTGTATTGATGAAGCGCGAAATATTGGATAAATCGTTTTTGACACATCCGCTTGCCATTATTTTATACATTCATTTTACCTGGATGCTGTTCACAGCCATTTTTGCTGATGAAATTGTAATTTCTTTAAAATATCTATTAGCAAAAACTTGGTTTATAGTTGCGTTTTTTTACGTAGGTGGATTGGTAATAAAAAACCTATCTGATTTCAAAGTAGCATTCTGGTGCTTGTTTGTGCCAACGTTGTTGCTTACAATTTATACCTTAAACAATCACTTACATTACCAATTCAGATTCAGCGAAGTAAATAAAACAATGGTTCCCTTTTTTAGAAACCATGTTAACTATGCCGTTTTTCTTGCGTTAATGTTACCATTAACTATTGCTGCTTCGCGATGGTATAAGCGATATACATGGCAAAAAATGGTAATCCATTTAGGTATACTTTTTATTGTACTTGGCATCTATTTCTCTTATACCCGCTCATCATGGTTGTCGGTAACCGGTGCACTTGCTGCATACTATCTAATTAAACATAATAAACTAATACCTGCTACTTTCGCAAGTATTGTTGGTGTGATAATTTTTGTTATTTATATGGTAAGTAACAATAATTATCTTGATTACGCACCTGAGTATACTAAAACAATTTACCATAGCGATTTTTCTGATCACATGGAATCTACTATGAGCTTAGAAGATGTATCGAGCGCAGAGCGCATTTACAGATGGGTTGCAGCCATGCACATGATTGAAGAAAAACCGGCTTTAGGGTTTGGTCCGGGGCAGTTTTATTTTAACTATAAAGAATATACTACCAATAAGTTTGAGACATATATCAGTAGAAACGAAGAGCACTCAACTGTTCATAATTACTACCTTCAAATTACCGTTGAACAAGGGTTTATAGGTATAGCAATTTGGGCAACATTACTGGTAATGATTTTATGGAAAGGGCAAAAGTTGTATAATAAATTTAAAGACCCGCTTTATAAAGGTTTGGCAATGGCCATTACATTGTCTACAATAACTATTATTATAAATATCTCCCTCAGCGATTTAATTGAGGCTGATAAAATAGGAACCTGTTTCTTCATGTTTATGGCAATACTAATCAATCTTGAGCTGTACTATAACAGAAATGTTAAAGGTAAACTTGAAAATAAGGCAGAATCAGTTTAAGTATTCAATACTAATTTCTAATACCAGGCTATAATGCACCCGGCCTGAATTTGTCCCGCATGTATAATAGTAAGTTTATAGCTAGCGATACAGGCAAAAAAAATCTCGACTACTTTTTTGCAGTCGAGATGTAATTTTATTTTGTCAACTATTTATTGACATCCAATATCATTTAGTTCATCAAATGCACACTTCGCTTTACGAATTCGGTAAGGTCAGTGCCTTTAAGCATACCTTGAGATAACAAAGCAAGGTCATGTAATTGTTTGATGCTTTGTTCCTTTTCCGCTTCTTCCTGCTTCAATATTTTTTGAATGACAGGGTGATTTGTATTTACAACAAGATTGTATTGATCAGGCATTGAAGCTGCAAAATCCATTCCGTTGAGGTGACTCATTTCTTTCATCCTTCTCATGAATTCAGGTTTTGTTATAGAAACAGGGCTATCATCGGGCGACTGCGGTGTTAATACAACTGTGGCTGCGTTATGATCTGCTACTTTATCAAATAATTCTTTTACTAACTGTTCATCCGCTTCATTTAATATCGAAGCAGTTTTCTCATCCTTATCTATTAATTGATCAACGGTATCAGCATCAACACGTTTAAATTGAACTCCAGTCATTTTTTGTTCCATGAAGGAGATGAAGTGATTATCAATTACATTATCTGTTTCTAAAACATCATAGCCTCTGCTTTTTGCACTATCAACATAAACGTGGTGATCAGTAGTATTGTTGGTGTACAAAGCAATAATGCTATTATTTTTATCGGTTTGACCCGCTTTAATATGTTCTTTATATTCTTCGAATGTGAAGTATTTTTTATCGGTGTTTTGCAGCAAACAGAATTTTTCGGCACGTTCGGCAAATTTCTCATCGCTCAGCATACCGTATTTAATAATTACATTAATATTCTCCCATTTATTTTCAAATTCAGCTCTATCCTTCTTGAATAAATCTTCAAGTTTTTCTGCAACTTTTTTGGTGATGTAATTATTTATCTTTTTTACATTCTGATCGCTTTGAAGGTAGCTTCTCGAAACATTTAACGGAATGTCGGGCGAATCGATAACACCATGCAACAGCGTTAGCCATTCAGGTACAATTTCTTTAACCTCATCTGTAACAAACACTTGGTTGCTATACAGTTGAATTTTATTTTTCTGAATTTCGTAGCTCTTTTTAATTCTAGGGAAATATAAAATACCGGTTAAATTAAAAGGATAATCAACATTCAGGTGAATCCAAAACAGCGGTGCCTCAGTGTAAGGATATAATTCGTTATAAAAGTTTTTATAATCCTCATCTGAAAGTTCGCTTGGCTTTTTAGTCCATGCCGGTGAAGGATTATTTATAATATTAGGTGTCGACACAATAGTATCTTCCGCTCCATCTTCGCCTTTTATAGTTTCACTTTTATCTCCAAATTGAATTTCTACAGGTAAAAATTTGCAATACTTAGTTAACAGGTCATTGATTTTGTTATCTTCTAAAAAAGATTTATTCTCTTCGTTTATAAACAAAACAACATCTGTTCCACGGCCTTCCTTTTCCCAAGATTCTAAAGTAAATTCAGTACTTCCATCACAAACCCATTTAACCGGTTCGGCATCAGGTTTTGCCGATTTGGTGATAATTATAACTTTATCAGCAACCATAAAAGCACTGTAAAAGCCTAAACCAAAATGACCTATAATACTTTTACCATCATCAAGCCCTTGGTATTTTTCTAAAAATTCACTCGCGCTTGAAAAAGCAACTTGGTTAATATACTTCTTCACTTCATCGGCCGACATACCGATACCTTTGTCGGAAATAGTGAGCGTTCCTTCCTCCTTGTTTATTGTGATGCTGATATTAGTTGCTCCAATTTCACCACTTATTTCACCAATAGAACTCAGCTTTTTCAGCTTTTGAGTTGCATCTACAGCATTACTAACTAATTCGCGCAGGAAAATTTCATGATCACTGTAAAGAAATTTCTTAATTATAGGGAAGATGTTTTCCGTTTGAACGGCTATGGTACCTTTTTCTTGAGACATATTGCGTTAAGTTTTAAGTAAGTTAGCGGTTTCAAACCACGTGCCATGGGCAGTTTGCTGACAATTTGTCGCTGAAACTATGCGATTTTTGCAGGAAATGGCTAAATTTACCCGCATGTATTATTAGTTGTGATGGCTGAATCGAAAAGGACATATATTCAAAAAACGAAGGACGAAATTGAGGCGTTATTGCACACCTCTTGGGATTTGGTTACCAAGCGGAATTCTGAAATAGACGCAATTTCAAAGAAGGCCCTTGAACTGGCTGATTCTATTGACAGCAACAATTACCGCGGCTTGGCAATAATTGAATCAGCATTATTTGAATGTTTGGTAAATAATAATTACACCAAATCGCTAAAGTTATGTGACGAAGGATTTGCATTGATGAAAGGTGAATTCAAAAAGCGATATGCGCCCTATTATCATTTAAATCTTGGTCGCAATTATCATTTTATGGGCGATAATGTGCTTACACAAAAACATTATCTCGAAACAATTAAATTGCTTGAGCAAAGAACCGAAAAAAGTTATTATGAAAAAAGGTGGCTTGCTCATACCTATTATAATATTTTCATTTTATTTAATTTCACGGGCACCGAATTTGCACAAGATGAATATCTCAAAAAAGCATTTGAAGTATATGAGCAAATTGGTGATTTTAGCGGAATAGCCAATTGCTATAATTCATATGCTGTATATTATTTCAAAAAAAATGATAACAAATCGGCATTAGATTATTTACTTAAAGCACATGATTTAGCTGCAAAGGAACAATCTATTTCCTTTTTGTCGATTTACTGCTCAAACATAGGCCTGGTATACACAAGACTTGGCGACTTTGAAACAGGTTTAACCTATTTTAAGCGTGCACAGGAATATGATGTTTTAATAAAAAGCGACTACCACGCAGCACATACTCATAATCAATTAGGCGAAGCATATGTAATTCTAAAGGATTTTAATAAAGCGATTGGACATTTTAAAATTGCAGAAGGATATTTTGAAACTGTAGGTGTTAAAAAGCCGTTATCCAATTTATACAGTAATTTGGCAGAAGCATATATTGGCAATGCTGATTTCGAATCGGCATTTATTTATCAAAAAAAATATTCCGATTCATTAAAAGATTTATTTAATGATGAAAAAACATTTGCGATAGCTCGCGCTCGCTATGAATATGAATTGGAAATTAAAGAACAGGAAGCCCAACTTTTGCGTTCTAAGAATGAACAAATTGCAAAATATGCCAGCCAATTAGAATTTTCGAATAACGAATTACAACAGTTTGCACATGTTGCGAGTCACGACTTACGTGAGCCGCTGCGGATGGTCTCATCATATGTGCAGCTACTGGAACGCGGCTTAAAAGATTCACTGAATGAAGATCAGAAAGAGTTTATGCAATTTATTTTAAATGGCACGCATACCATGCAAAATTTAATCAGCGACCTGTTGACACTTTCCGGAATTAGCTTTGTAAGAAATTTAACCCCGGTTGATTTAAATGATGTGTTAAGTAAAGTTCTATCAAATTTAAAAAATCCTGAAAATTTTAATACCGTCAATATCAACGCGCCAATTTTGCCAACTGTTTTGGCAGACCAAACACACATGTTGCAACTATTTCAGAATTTAATTTCTAATGCCATTAAATATAATAAGCAAGAAATGGTGATGATAGACATTACGAGCACACTTACCGGAAGGTTTTACAAGTTTAGCATCAAAGATAATGGCATAGGGATTCCTAGTGAATTTAATGAAAAAATATTTTTAATATTTCAAAGGCTACATTCCAGAGATGAATATTCAGGAACAGGTATTGGACTTGCAATTTGTAAAAAAATTATAGACCAAGCCGGAGGGAAAATATGGGTAGAAAGCAATGAAATTGGCGGAAGCACCTTTCATTTTACACTTCCTGCAAGCAGAAAATTTAACTAAGGCACACTTATTGCATAATCAGAAATATTAGCAGAACAATTATGTTAAAATTATATTTTTATATAGCCATTATCATTTGCAGCATGGCATCATGCACTGTTTCACAAAATATGCAATATAGAGGTGTAGATAACTTTAGCCTTGCTGAACTTGGCAATAATCCCAAGGTGAATGTTGATGTTAACCTACACAACCCCAATAGAATGGGTGTCACTATTCGCACAATGGAACTAACTATTTTAATTGATAATAAACCAATTGGCACTGCCGGAATTGATGATAAATTAAGGATTAAAAGAAATGCTGATTTTACAATTCCAATAGAGGTGAATACTTCATTAGATAAGATGGGTGGATTATTATCTGCGGGCTTTAAATCATTTTTGGGCGATAATAGTGTTCCCGTTGGATTGACCGGCACTTTTACTGTTCAAAAATTTATATTCTTCAGAAAGACCTTTGCATTTGAATTTAATGAAGAGTTGAACGTCTCTAAAATTATTAAAAACTAAGCCTTTTCCAAATAAGATTTGGGGACAGAAATTTTTAATATTTGATTGATAATATTAAGTCGAACTATAAAATGTTTTTCGTTTTCAATTTCAATTATTTCGCCGCTGCAACCTTTTAATGGGCCGAAGTTAATGGTTACAAATTCGCCTTGTTCAAATATATCGGGCTGAGCACTTACGGGCAAACCCGTTTCTAAAAATTGCTTAATAGCATCAATTTGGCTTTGAGCAACAACTGCTGGTTGCTTGTTTTCATAAATAAAATTAACAAGGCCTTCAATCATTCTAACCTTTGCATAATCGGCCGGCGACAACTGAACAAAAATATATCCACCGAATAACGGAACTTGCACAGCTTTCTTCCTGTCGCTCCATTGCCGAATAGTTTTTATTAATGGTAAAAAATTATTAATTCGTATTTTATCTAATCGCTCTTGAACCTTTTTCTCGCTTCGCGATTTTACATAAGCAACATGCCATTTTAAATTATGCGCTTCCGATAAGGCTTCCGATTTTGTTGGCTTATCCATCTTTTATTCACTTGTTTTTTAACAGTGATTGCGGTCTTGTGGCATAAATTTGTTCTATAACTTTTACAACTAACTTTCCTTCCTCTGCAGTAGTTGCAATTGGCACATTGTGATGTAAAACATCAACAATATTGTCAATTATAAAATGGTGATTAGCAGCTGAACCCACATATGGTCCATAATTATTAGGTGCAGCAGTGGCTTCCAATTTAGGGAGTGTGTATCCTTTTATATGGCAGTGCTTTACCTCGTTCATGTATTGCCCACCTACTTCTACACTGCCTTGTTCTGCAATTATTTTAATGCTGCTTTCAAAATTCGTATCATAAACAGCAGTTGAATAATTAATGCTTCCAATACCACCATTTCGAAATTTAAATGTTACCATTCCTGAATCTTCAAAATCGGTTAATGCAGTATGATTAAAATCAGCAAATGCTCCATTAATAATTTCTACATCACCAAATAACCAAAGCATGGTATCTATAAAATGTGAAAATTGCGTAAATAAAGTACCTCCATCTAATTTGTTTTTGCCATGCCAAGTGTTATCATGGTAATATCTTTCATCGCGATTCCAAAAGCAATTTACTTGAACCATAAATATATTGCCCAATACGCCGCTTGTAACAATTTCTTTTAACCACTTCGAGGGCGGCGAAAATCTATTTTGCATTACACAAAATACTTTTTTTTGTTTTTGTTCCGCCAAACTAATTATTTCATCGCAATCAGTTACTTTGAGTGCCATCGGCTTTTCAATAACAACGTGGCAATCGGCTGCCAATGCCTTAAGTGCATGCGCCGCGTGCAATCCGTTTGGCGTGCAAATATTGATTACATCAATTGGCAAATTACTAGCAAGCAATGCATCTATATCTTGAAAAAAAACTGCCTTATCATTATTTAAGTTTAAGGCAGATTTCGGTTTCACATCACAAAGGGCAATTAAATTCGACTCTTCATGTTGCAAAATCATTTCAGCATGACGCTTCCCGATATGACCACATCCAATAACAGCAAAATTGATTTTATTCATATTTATTTAGCAGCGTTAATTATCAATTTTGACAACAACATTATTTATTATTTGATATTTATTTCCGGTTGCCGAACACGTTGCAAAACCTGAATCGTTAAAAATTAATTTCATGCCATGCTCACTCATCCAACCTTTTTGTTTCGCAGGATTTCCGGTTACCAATGCGAAGTCGGGAACAGATTTTGTAACCACAGCACCTGCACCAATAAACGCATAACTGCCAATGGTTACGCCACAAATAATAGTTGCATTTGCACCAATAGTTGCACCTCTTTTAACGAGGGTAGTTAAATATTCGTTTTTTCTTTCTACTCCACTGCGCGGATTAATTACATTAGTAAAAACCATGCTTGGTCCAAGAAAAACTTCATCTTCACAAATTACTCCTGTATATATGGAAACATTATTTTGCACTTTTACTTTATTGCCAATTATTACGTTGCTGCCAACAAATACATTCTGAGCAATGCTGCAATCGCTGCCAATGCTGCATGATGACATCAGGTGAGCAAAATGCCAGATTTTAGTTCCGCTGCCAATAACTGCTCCGGCATCAACAACTGCGGTTTCGTGTATGAAGTAATTGTTATTTGTCATAACTATGCGTATGCACAAAGATAAGTGTTTACCCAGAAGCATTATCTTCGCAGTCTGATGTTACGCGCTAAACATTTATTTTATGGTTGCCATGCACTTTTTGCCTTGATGTTGTTTTCAGCATGTAGTCGCAATTTGTCAGGCGACATGCTCACGAACGTAGCACCTGAAACCAACTTGGTAACAGATACCATTATCCGTTTTGGCGATGATCGCCTCGAAAGCGAAGTATCGCTTAATTGGTGGAGCGATGACCGGGATGGCTTTGTAATAGGTTACGAGTTTACTTTTGATGAAACCATTACTACCGAAACCGTTTGGCAGTTTACCGAATCGCAGGACAGCACTTTTATTTTAGCCCCGCCGGCAGGAGAAGATTCTGCAGATTTTGTTTTTCAGATTCGCGCCATCGATAATTTAGGATTGGCAGACCCAACCCCTTCCAGATTAGTTATTCCCGTTAAAAATTCACCACCGACTGTAGTCTTTTTACCCGGATTACTTAACCCAATTAAATCTTTCCCCGCTTTAAAATATTTTTGGCAAGGAAGTGACCCCGACGGTGCAGATAACTTATTGCGTTACGAAATTTGTATCAACGACACCTCTTTAACGCCTTACCAAATAGACAAAACCGCAACCAGTGCCATTTTCGAGGCAATTGATCCCGGAGTCGATGCCATGATTTGTAAGGTTTACCAAAATGCGAACACCTTACCTAATGCAGAAACCCTGTTCGGGCTTGAAGGAAATGCTTGGAACACCCTATACATAAGAGCTGTGGACCAAAGTGAAGCCAAAAGCAACTTTGTTGCCGCCGATTCTGTTTTCGTGAAAAAAGTGATCAGTTCGGTTTTGATGGTAAACGGCTACACTACTGTAACCAATGAAGCTTTTTATGCCGAAAAGTTGATTAACAGCGGAATTACGGTTTTTGATACTATTCAAATTTTCGAGTCGGTTGCCGGAAACTACACCCAACAATCGGCCGATAACATTACGCAAGCCAAGATTTTTGATATGTTCGACTTGATTATTTGGTTTAGCAATCAGGCTGATAACACTTTCTCCTTGGCCCAAAAAACCACCGGTTCATTTTTTAACAGCGGTGGCAAGATGTTAATGAGTGTATATATCAGTTCCACTTTCGACCCTTTAAGTAATTTCCTCGATTTTACGCCAATTGCCTCGTTAGTTAGCCCGGAAGACACTACGTTAATTTTAAATCTAGACGCCCAACTATTGCCTGTAGATGCCGACTGGCCTATATTGCAATCATCTGCCATTGTTGGAACAGTAAAAGCAATCAACTTGCAAATTGGTGCTACACCATTATATATGGCAGATTTAACCGCAAAAGACAATGCAACTTTATCGCTAACCCCTTGGACCGGTGTTTCAACCGTAATGGCAAAAAAATACGATGCAGCCGGTTTACCCAATTTTATAATTGCCACCCTCGAGTTGAACAAATTGGATGGATTAGGTACGGTAGATGAGTTATTTCAAAAAGTGGTAATTGATGAATTTGGATTCTAATACTGTGCAACCAAATAAACAACGAATAGCCATTTTTGCTTCAGGAGCCGGCTCAAATGCCGAAAATTGCATAAAATATTTTGCTGCACATGCTAGCATTGAGATTGCAATCATTGTTACAAATCGAAAAAACGCAGGCGTTATAGCCATAGCGAACACAAATAATATTCGCTGTACCATCATCGATACAAAATCGCCAAATTATATTGCCGATTTAATTGAATTGCTGCAAGCAGAAATGGTGAATTATATCTTGTTAGCAGGCTATTTAGCGCTAATTCCATCTCAACTAATTGCGAAGTATCCACATAAAATAATCAATATACATCCGGCATTGTTGCCAAAATACGGTGGAAAAGGGATGTATGGAA
The DNA here is from genome assembly GCA_031372705.1 of Bacteroidota bacterium. Taxonomy (GTDB): domain Bacteria; phylum Bacteroidota; class Bacteroidia; order Chitinophagales; family BACL12; genus UBA7236. Next base: position 34,183 of record JANMLV010000085.1, read on the forward strand.
GCAATGTGCATCAAGTAGTTTACAACAATCGTGAAACCGAGAGCGGAATAACCATTCACGAAGTAGATGAAGTATATGACCGCGGTAAAATCTTGTTCCAAAAAGCGGTAAAGTTGCAGGAGCCAATTTCGCCCGAGTCAATAGAACAGCAGGTTCGGCAATTGGAATATCATTACCTTCCCATTATAGTGGAAAAATTGTTGCTAAATAATTAAGGTGATGAAACCGTTTGCTTAAGGTTACAATTATCATCAAATTCTGCATATATACAGGTAACTTTGCAGCACAATTAAAAATGTTTTATGAGCTCACCTGTTAAAATTAAATCTGCCCTTATTTCTGTTTTTTACAAAGACAATCTCGAACCAATTATTCATAAATTAAACGAGTTAGGCGTTACCATTTATTCGACCGGCGGAACGCGTGCGTTTATTGAAGCATTAGGTGTGCCGGTAGTTGCTGTTGAAGATTTAACATCTTATCCGAGCATTTTAGGAGGACGAGTTAAAACCCTTCACCCAAAGGTATTTGGCGGAATTTTGGCTCGCCGAGAATTGAAAGAAGACATGGAGCAAATAGCCCATTTTCACATTCCCGAAATTGATTTGGTAATTGTTGATTTATACCCATTTGAGGAAACTGTAAAAGGCACTACAGATGAAGCTGAAATAATTGAAAAAATTGACATTGGTGGTGTTTCATTAATTCGCGCAGCAGCTAAAAATTGTAACGATGTAATAATAGTTGCCGAGAAGGCAGAATATCCGCTTTTACTTGATATTCTTAGCAACAAAGCAGGAACTACAGTTTATGGCCAACGTAAGTATTTTGCAAAGAAGGCATTTGAAGTTACTTCGCATTACGACGGTGCCATTTATTCGTGGTTTAATCACAATGAAGATTTCGGCATTCGCCATACACCGAAAATAGCGATGCGATATGGTGAAAACCCACATCAATCTGCCGCTTTTTATGGTAAGTTAACCGATGTTTTTGAGCAATTACATGGCAAAGAAATATCATTTAACAACCTTGTAGATATTGAAAGCTGTGTTTATTTGATTGAAGAATTTGAAGCAACGGCAAATGCAGGTTTAACCACTTTTGCGATTATTAAACACACCAACGCATGTGGTTTAGCAACCGCAAAAACCACCATTGCAGCTTGGGAATTAGCATTGGCAGCCGACCCTGTTTCAGCATTTGGAGGAGTATTAATTTGCAATAAGCCAATTGATTTAGACACGGCATACAAAATAAATGAGTTGTTTTTTGAAGTTTTAATAGCACCTGAATTTGAAAGAGAAGCTTTGGTTGTTTTGCAAACAAAAAAGAATCGCATCCTATTAAAGCAACGATTATTTGAATTTCCGGACAAGCAATATAAAAGCATGTTGAACGGTGTGCTTGTTCAAGACCGAAATAATAAATCATCGATGGCACACGAGTTAAAATTTGTAACCGAGAACCGACCAACTGATTCGCAATTACAGGATTTACTTTTTGCTGAAATAGCAGTAAAGCATTTAAAATCTAATGGCATTGCATTAATAAAAAATGGTCAGATGATAGGATGTGGTGTTGGCCAAACTTCGAGAGTAGATGCATTGAATCAGGCCATTGCAAAAGCAAGGGGATTTGGCTTTGACGTTGCCGGCTCCGTTATGGCAAGCGAGGCGTTTTTCCCTTTTCCGGACTGCGTGCAAATTGCAGACGAGGCGGGCATTGTAGCCGTTATTCAGCCGGGAGGAAGCATTAGAGACAAGGATTCAATCGACTATTGCAATGAGCATGGCTTAGCAATGGTATTGAGTGGGACCAGGCATTTTAAGCATTGATATTTTTAATAAAGAAGTAAAAAAACCGGCAATAATTTTATTGTCGGTTTTTTTTATAATTACATCAAACGCGCCCACAATAAATGAATGTATTTATTGGTTATATATTGCTCAATTTCGTGTTGTAAATTTCAACTTCCATTTGCAGTTACAATGCCTATAAAAATTATTTTTAAAAATAAATGAACATGTATTACGCGTATTGAAAAAAAATGTTGATGTTTGTGTAACAATTTATTGATTTTCCCCGCGCATATACTTAACAACCTTTAATTTTGTACCTTTCAGGTAATTACAAGAAACAACAATGGGTATTTTTAACTTTCTCACTCAGGAAATAGCAATCGATCTCGGCACGGCAAACACACTTATCATTGCACATGATAAGGTAATGGTTGACGAACCCTCCATTGTTGCTATAGACCGCAAAACCGAAAAGGTAATTGCAGTTGGCAAGCGTGCTATGCAAATGCATGAAAAAACCCATGAGAATATAAAAACCATCAGACCGCTGCGAGATGGCGTTATTGCTGACTTTCAGGCTGCCGAAGCTATGATTAGAGGCATGATTAGCATGATTTTCCCAAAAAACAAACTTTTTAAACCATCGTTGGTGATGGTAATTTGCATCCCGTCGGGCATTACCGAAGTGGAGAAACGTGCTGTTAAAGATAGCGCGGAACAAGCCGGCGCAAGAGAAGCATATTTAATACATGAACCAATGGCAGCAGCCTTGGGTATTGGGCTAGATGTTCAGGAACCAATCGGTAATATGATTATCGATATAGGGGGTGGAACCACCGAAATTGCCGTTGTGGCGCTGTCAGGCATAGTTTGCGACCAATCAATTCGCGTTGCCGGCGATG
>JANMLV010000138.1:0-5828 GCA_031372705.1 Bacteroidota bacterium
AGTGCAGGTGCCTAACTCTTCAATATGTGCCTTTAACGGCAATAAATAATTATGCAATTGCTCATGGGCAGGTCCTGTCATGGTGCATTTTTGGAATATCAAATTAAACTCATCCATTAATGCTTTTGAAACAGCAGGAACATCGGCAATATACTCGGCATTTGCAATGCAAATTTGTTGCATATTGTTGATGCCGGTAATTGTTTCCGGGTTTGCCTTCCATTTAGCTCCTTCATTTAATTCAACGGGATTTGCGCCATGATTTTCATGACTTGCTTCTTTTTTAGTTTCGCCACAAGATGCTACTGCGAACAACAATGGCAATACAATAGTGAATAATTTAATTTTCATGTTTCAAAGTTAACATACAATTGTTATCGGTGAAGTGACTAATATCACCATTATTAAAAAAGTGAATGCAATATCTGATAAAATAAAAATCCCGCTAATTAATTTTCATGATTTCATTGAAAATTAATTAGCGGGCACAAATAATAAATTTACTTATTCCTTGTCTTTCGCTATTTGGAAAATGCGTGAAAGGTTAAATCCGAATTTTACTTCAGCTTTTGACCATGAGCTTTTTGTATCGGCAAGAAAAGCGCGTTCGTTCATACCGCCGGCATTGCTGAAATGCAGTTGGAAAACGTGACCACCTGTTTCAATATCGACACCTAATGAAAGTGGATTTAATGCAGTTTCATCCGTATTATTAAACACGTAGAAATAATCGCCCGTTAAAGCAATACGTTGCGTTAATTTAATGCGGCCACCAACGCCTAAAGAATATAAATCGTTTGGTTCGCTTGCGAGATCAACGATATTGCGATGCAGGAAAGTTGGCGATACTTGCAATGTAAGTCTATCGCTGAATTTTCTACCGATAATTAATTGATTATAAAATGCTAATCGCGATGTAAAATAATTGGTTAAAGATGTATCAGCAAACTTTAATCCGTCGCATGTTATACCACCTACATACAACAATGAAAACGGCATATTTTTAGCGCCGGTTGATTGTTGCAAAATGCGATATTTTACAAATCCGTCTAATTCTTTTTTTGCAGTGCTGCGTCCAACACCAACAGTAAAATTCTTAGTAATACCATAGTCGAAACCCATGCGCATGCTGGCAGCATCTAATCCAAAAAATTCGTATGCGCCGCCGCTAATATCACCAAACCTGTGTAAAATACGAAAATCGAGTGTTCCAGCGGCAATCATTTCCATTGATTGACCATTGATAACACGCGATGATTTAAAAGCATTTTTTACATATTCGGTTGTAGGTTCTTCTTCGCCAAGCAGGTCTAATAAATCTTGGGCTTTAACCATTGAACTGCTCATAATCAGCAATCCAAAAGCGAGTAAAATATTTTTCATGATTTGGTTTTTTAGTGAAGCATATTCGAAAAAAAATCCTGAATGCAAAACACATTCAGGATTTTTATAATTTAATTTAAAGGTTCTAAAGAAACATCAACCATAATTGTTGCTACTTTATTAATGTTGGCTTGAACAACAGCCGGAATTGAAATGTTGTAATCAGCAAGAGTTACTTTAAATTTAGAAGTACCGGTTACTTTTCCGCCTTTTACAGTGAAAGTACCTATTGCAGATATAGCTTTAGTAACACCATGCATGGTAAAATCACCTGAAATATTTGCCGTATAAGTTCCATCGGTAGCAAATTTAATTTCACTTAAATTATCAATTTTACCTTTGAAAGTTGCTTTAGGATAAGTATCACTTTCAACATAATTCTCGTTAAAGTGCTCTTCCATTAATGCTTTTTCAAATTCGAAGGCTTTCATTAATACAGCGAATTGCATATCACCGGTTTTGGTGTCAATAACACAATTTGCTTTCTTATTGCTTGCCGCAATTTTTTCCAAGTCGGCTGAAGCATCAAAATTTATTGTACCTGTTTTAGTAAACAATTTATCTTGAGCCATCAAGAAATTAATTGACATCACGGTTAATCCAATTGCAAAAACTACTTTTTTCATTTTATTTATATTTGTTTTAAGTTATTACTTTTTATCTACTGCACATCTGATCAACACAACATCCATCAACACCCCTGTACAAAATCCTTTTACTGTAATATTAGTTCCCTCAGTTATTCCTTTTGCATCGTCGTTATGTCTTGCATCTAATTGGCAACTCACATTGCTTAATTCGCTGCTGCCGGCTAACATAATCGTGTATGCCCCGCTTTCATCTACATCAACTGATTTTACCACTCCTGAAACTGCAATTGATTTATCTAAATACATACCGTTTGCTTTTGTTTCATCATCACTAAAGGCTGTAGACAGGTCAACTGCTTGAATTACTACATCTGCTTCAGAATCGGTAACATCCTTTGCACCTCTGTTGTATTCTTTTAATCCGAAATAAACCGCAACAGCCCCAATTAAGACTACCGCGAGTAAAATGATTTTCCAATTTTTTTTCATAATGTGTTCTGTTTGTTAGTTAAGCTAAAACCGTTCCAATTTTAAAAATCTAAGATAATTTGTCACCAAATGTAAGTATTCTTATGCAATAAATACCCAACATATATGTATATACTTAAATCTTCGTGCCCACTGTTATCATAAATAACCAATATGAGCGAGGCAATTATGCGCCTAATTCTCTGTATGGCTAATTACTATACGCTGTTAGCAAAATTGTGTTGCAAAGATGTTAAATACGGTATGATTTATACAGGACAATTAATTGTGTTTTCCATGATTTTGGTCAACGTTGCTAGTGAACATTAACAAGCTAACCGGCGGAGTTCGCAAGTATTACAAATCAATAATCGGTATGAAAGACAAACAAGGCGATAGACGTATAACTTGTTGAAAATGAGCAAACTAAGGAATTGAGGGTAATTTTAGCCTAACAATTGTATCATAAGCCAATATTCTCGTAAATTTGCGTCATGGTATTTCTAGACTTCGAAAAACCCATTGCCGACCTTTATGAGGAACTGGAGAAGCTGAAGCAAATGGGCGAAAAGCAAAAAATTGACATTACTGCACCGGCTGCTGAGTTGCAGGAGCGCATTGCGAACTTAAAAAAGGATATTTACGAAAACCTGAATGGATGGCAGAAAGTCCAACTCAGTAGGCATCCTGACAGACCATACTCATTATTTTATATTGAGCATATGGCTGAAAATTTCGTGGAATTGCATGGTGACCGCAATGTGAAAGACGATAAGGCAATTATAGGTGGATTTGCCACTTTAGAGGGTCAAACCGTTATGTTTATTGGCCATCAGAAGGGAATAAACACAAAAATGCGTCAATATCGCAATTTTGGAATGGCTAACCCTGAAGGTTATCGCAAAGCATTGAGGCTCATGAAGTTAGCTGAAAAATTTGATATTCCAATCGTTACACTTATAGATACACCCGGTGCATATCCCGGTTTAGAGGCCGAAGAACGTGGTCAAGCCGAAGCAATTGCGCGTAATTTATATGAGATGACACTATTACGCGTGCCTGTTATTTGCGTAATAATTGGTGAAGGAGCTTCAGGCGGTGCGTTGGGAATTGGTATTGGCGACAGGGTGTTTATGCTTGAGAATACTTGGTATTCGGTTATTTCGCCGGAATCGTGTTCAAGTATTTTATGGAGAAGTTGGGATTTTAAGGAAACTGCAGCTGAGGCATTAAAGTTGACAGCAGCCGACAACTATAAAAACAAAATTATTGATGGCATTGTAAAAGAACCACTTGGTGGTGCACACAGCGACCCTGATGAAATGGTTAAGTTGCTAAAGAAACATTTGAAAAAACACTTGAAAGAGTTAGCAGTCATTGACCCTGATGAGCGCATTCAGCAACGAATAAATAAATTCGATGAAATGGGCGTTTATGAGGAATTAAAAACTGAGACTACAAAAGGTTAAACCATAAAGGTTGATAAAAATTATAAAAAATAGTTTGTTTGGCAGGTTTATGCGTTCTAAACCTAATACGGAAACGCATGAACGTAAAACTTTACTATACGGTAACATCAAAACGATGGCTTTTTTGGTTGACGGCTCTGACCCGATTGCCCTTCGCGAGTTGATGAACTATTTGCATAAATATTTGAAGGAGGGTAAGAAAATCAGTTTTATTGGATATGTAAAAAAATTACCTCCGTTTGAAGACGAAGAAATTATTTGGATTACCCAAAAAGATATGAATTGGATTGGCATTCCTAAAATAAATAAGATTAAACATTTTATTGAAAAGGAATTCGATGTGCTGATTAATACTTCATTAAAAACTAATCGTCCTTTAGAATATATTTCCACTTATAGTAAGGCCGCTTTGCGGATAGGCAAATTTGATGCGAAAAAAACGTATTGCTACGACTTTATGATGCATATTGAACATGATAATGTGTTTGAATATATGGAGCAAGTTGAGCGATATTTAAAAATGGTTAAATAAATTACCTCGAGCTGTTTTTTTAAAAATAATCATGCGCATTTTATTTTATTAAATTACTACTACAAATTATCATGCATAAATATTCACTTCCCACAATTAATAAATTTAAAGGCACAGGAGTGGCTTTGGTTACACCTTTTAATGCGCAAGGTGAAATTGATTACACCGGATTAACTCAATTAATTAATCACGTAATTGATGGCGGTGTGGAGTATGTGGTGTCGATGGGTACCACCGGCGAAAGTGCTACACTGAGCGAACATGAACGCTTTGCGATTATTGATTTTACACTAACCGTTGTTAACGGCAGGGTTCCTGTTGTGGGTGGTTTTGGAGGAAATAATACTGCTGAAATAATTCGCAGCATTACCGCATATAAAAATCATTGCGCCGACAAGAAATATATTGATGCGATATTAATTGCATCGCCCTATTATAATAAGCCTTCGCAAGAGGGAATTTATCAGCATTATATTGCTATTGATAAAATTGTAACAGTCCCAATTATTTTATATAATGTTCCGGGACGCACATCTTCGAATATGGAATCGCACACCACTGTTCGTATAGCAAATGATGCCAATCATGTTATTGCGATTAAAGAAGCGAGTGGAAATTTTGTGCAATGCATGCGCATTATTCGCGATGCGCCAAAAGATTTTTTAGTAATTAGTGGTGATGATCCTATTACACTTCCATTTATTGCTATGGGCATGCAGGGTGTTATTTCTGTAGTTGCTAATGCATTCCCAAAAGATTTTTCAATGATGGTTCGGGAGTGCCTGCAACAGCAATTCAGCACGGCTAATCCATTGCACTACAAATTACTTGATTTCACTGAATTAATTTTCAAGGAAGGGAGTCCTGCGGGCGTGAAATACGCGTTGAAAACGCTTAATATTTGCGATGATAATGTTAGGTTGCCGCTGTGGAAAATAAGTGAGGCGCTTGAATCTCAAATCAAGGCATCGGTGGAGGGTTTGTGATTTTTTGCTTCGAATGAGGTTTATTGTTTAAGTCGCATTTATTGCTTCGAATGGGAATATGTGTTCTTTTGTCTTGATACAAAAGAACCAAAAAATCAAGGCTGCATTGCATTGTGCAAGTGCAGCTAACGACACAACGCGGGGCGCGGACGAGGCGCCAGCAGTGTTTTTAGTGATAGTGGTGTTTTGAAAACGGAGGGAGTTTTATTTAATCGCGTTTATTATGTGCTAGCGCTGCGCCCGCTTTGTGAGAAGAAGCATCGTTACTACTTTGCTATCGCAGCTTAAGTGTCGTAAGCTGCACTAGCGCAATGCAATGAGGCCGTTGACAAGGTTTGACATTGCTGCAATGCATTAACATTACTTCCATGTTATAATTAAATTCAGTGCTCTGCCGAAT
>JANMLV010000172.1:0-1708 GCA_031372705.1 Bacteroidota bacterium
CAATAGAAAACTTCTGCATAAAAAGAGGTATGGACTTCTTATACAAGTCAACATCATCATTGAACTGCTTTGAAATAATCCATCTAACATATGAGTGATGAATTTTTGGGACTCTTTTAAGAAATTTGAAAAGTGGACTTACAACCTCAACATCACTATCGGTGAAATCGTAAAAGTCTTTTAAATCATTTCTAACGGGTATAGAATAAACGGACTCAATTGGTCCATTGAAATAGCACATAAACTTCTCCTAGTTGATTTCAATATAGCAAATCAAAAAGGTAAGTCAAATTTATAGCCAATAAAAAAGCACCCGAAGGTGCTTTTATTTTGAACTTAATTTTCTTAACTAGGGAAAATTTATGTGCTTTGAGAGACAATCATAAAAAGTTCATATTTGTATTATCAACTATATAACAGTAATTGTCAAGAGTTTCTAACTTCAAACTTTCCAAGTAATTTATGGTAGCAGGCTTCTTGAATAGAAGATAAGTCTTTTCCAGATTCTTTCATTTTTTCCAAATCAAGAAGATTTTTTCTATCAATCACATTCCATTTTTGTGAGTCAACCGTATCAAGCACTTTTGACCAAAATTCATCATTAGTGTCGTTAGAGGTAGCCTCATTCAACTTCCCGCCTTCAGGAAGGCTAGCAGGAGCCGACGAAGTTACTTTGCTTGCCTTGTATGCCCTTCTCTTGCCAGCCTTCAACTTGCGAACAATCTTCATATTCTGTGCAACCTGGGCAACGGAAATAGGCTGACCACCTTTCTGCAAAAAGTTATCTTCAGCAAGAAGTTTAGAGATAGTCAGGTATGCACCATCTTCATAACCGATTTCGCCCCTGTTTTTCTTAAAGTCATTTATCAATTTTTCAAATGAATAAAAATTAGTCTTGAAGATGTCCAATATTTTATCTTTTTCACCAACAAGAACTTTTCTCTTCTCTGCAAGTAAGTTATCTATTTTATCTTTGTAGTTCATTATTCTGTTTCTCCCAAAAAGTCTTTATCACTTAATTAAAGCAGAAAACGAAATTTAGTCAATTATTTGAAAGCAAAAAGTTATTTGAACCAGAAAATAGAAAAAGACAATTTGAAGAAAGCACGAATCGATACCTTTGGTATCTTTTTTTATTCAAAATTCCAAAACTCCCCCGTAAACGGCTTCAGTTAACAAGGATACCTATTGACATTCTGCGATTAGAAACTATATTAATAATAGAGGGAGAGGCAAAATGAAATATAAAAGCTTTAAGATAGATGAAGAAAAAGAAACAAAGGCAAAATCCTTAAATCTTACCGTAAATGAATATGTAGGCCATCTAATAAGATTGAATGAAGAATTTAAGTCCGACAAGACAGAGCAGACTTACGAAAAAATGGAGGCTGTTGAAATTAAAGTTCAAGATTTAGATATCAAACTTACCAAGATAAGTGAGCAACTAGATTTATTAGCAAGGTTGTCTAAAAGACTAGTCACATGAAATGGGTATAGGCATTAAAAATATTTCTGTCTTTTCGGGTTACTCATACATAAAGTATTTGCAAAGCCAGCTTCAAGACATACAAAAAGCTACTGACAATCAAAAAGATTACAACAGCTTTGAAGTATTTGCCGACGAAAAAACAGCCCAAAGGAACCAGGAACTCTACACAAGGTGTGATGGTTCACTGGCAGAGGAATGGGGACTTGAAGGCTCATTGAC
>JANMLV010000024.1:0-4925 GCA_031372705.1 Bacteroidota bacterium
GGTTAAGTCTTGTAAGGAAGCAGGAGTTCCAATAGTTGCAGGGACTGATGCAGGTGTTTCAGGACTTGTAGCAGGTTTTTCATTACACGATGAATTAGAACTTTTGGTAAAAGCAGGACTAACCACACAAGAAGCATTAAATTCAGCAACATTACTATCTGCTCAATGGCTTGGCATTGACAAACAAATTGGCTCTATCCAAATTGGAAAATTGGCAGACCTTGTTTTACTGGACGAAAACCCACTAACTGACATAAAAAACACTCGTAAAATTGCAGGAGTATTTGTAAATGGGAAATGGTTGGACAAAGCTAAACTTAATGCAATGCTTACAGACTTAGCCAAACGTAACACAGCAGACAAAGATAAATTTGATTGGAAAACGATAATGAACAAAAAGAAGTAGGAGAAAAAAACTGTGCCTAACAAGGGGTTTGGCAAAAGTGTGGCTTGACGGAAGTAAAATTAGCAAAAAATATCCAATCTTAAGTTCGGGCTTTACAAACAAATTTCAACTTTAGTTCTTAATTTCAACAAAATATTTTCAATCATCAACGGTTGCGGCGGACGGAATTCTAATGCCACAGCTGCGCAAAGCCCCAACGTGTAGGCAATACTAAACGACATTTCACTTACTATGAAAACTTTTTTTTTGCTTTTACTGACACTGCCTTTCTTCATAGTTAAGGCTCAAACAAAGAATACGTATGTGGCGGACATAACTTCTTTGCATAACATTCTTAAAAAGACACCTTCATATAAAGACCAAATTAAAGGACAGAACCTAACTGCATACAATGAGCTTTTTACGAGATTAATAAACGACAGCAGTTATACTATCTCTGATTATAAATATTTTTACAACCTCGCCCAACTATTCTTTCCTATCCAAGACAATCATCTAGGATTTTACCAAATAGATAAATTTCCTAAAGAATCGGCATTTCCAAAATTTGACGGAAATATTGATTCATTAAAATCAGTTTTAGAAACAAAAGCATTAGACTCTATTGAGGGAATATATTTTTATGGAGATAGTTACAGTGTCGGACTGTTTCAAAGCAGTCCAAAAGAGTATATTGGCGTAGTCCTAAACTCAAAAACTACAATTTGGAAAAACGGACAAATTGCAGTTCACCTTTACGAAACTTTACCTAATTATTTTAAAGCAATCTACGCCCACCCAAAATATAAAAACTTATTTCTCTCTCAAATAGAAAAATACGCTCATCATTCTTTAGTCAATTCATATTTTTATTCTTCACTTTCTGAAAGTATTTATACAAAAATAATTCGCAAGACAGATTATATCAATTTACCCAAAGATATTTATTCATTTCACTTTAAAAATATTTCTTCTGACATTCAATACTTGCATATTAAACATTTTTCGGCGGACAGAGTTGCTATGCAAATATCTAGCGCCTTCTATGACTCAATAAAAAATTCTTTACTTGCACCAAACTTAATTTTAGATTTAAGAAACAATGAGGGCGGAGCAAACAAAGTTTCTAAAAAGTATTTTAACCTGTTAAAACAGTTCGTAAAAGGCAGAAATCTTTATATTTTAGTGAATAACGGAACGATGAGCCAAGGGGAAATTTTCACTTTGCAATTAAAAGAATTAGAGAACGTAAAAGTATTGGGCGAAACAACAAAAGGCGAGCTTGTTTATGGTTCCAACTATGGAAATAGAGAGAAACTTGAAAGCAAAGCGTTTGAAGTTTATATTACAGACATGAATGGAGACAAACGGCTTATTCCATATGAAAATTATGGCATTAATCCTGACATCACATTGTTGGACAATAAAGATTGGATAGAACAAGTAGTTGAGTTAATCCGTAAGAAGTAATGCGTACAACATGTGTATTGCTGCAAGTGGGGCCGGACGTTGATACTTCGGTTGTTTGGATCGCTTTACTTTAGTTCGGGACGAGTTTCAATTTGGCTTTTTGTTGTTAACTTCAACCTTATATTTTCAATTGGGCATCGGTTCCCAACGGAAGATTTTCAAGTGCCCCAACATCGCCCTATCGTTACTTGCAACCTTTATTGAAAATCATTTTATGTTCAACATATTTAGACGAAAAGAAAATAAACAAGACAGTAAAAGAATGACATTAACGGACAAGTTAGAATCTGCCAAGCATCAACTGATTTCTGAATTAGAGAAAAATGGAATGGAGTTTTTAATATCTAAAATGGCAAGTAACGATGAATATTCTGAATTGATTTTAGAAAGAAGGAAAACTGATATGACTTATAGCAGCGAAGACAGTATTTCATGGTATGCCTATCGACAATCAGACAAACTTAATTCGGAGGCAGACAAATCAGCACTGTTGAAATTACTTTTAGATGAAAAGTACTTAGAATTTAAAAAATATATCTATTGTTGCCTTTCGAATATTTGCTCTAATACCAATGACAAAGACCTTTTTAATTATCTAGTTGAAAAAATTCAACAAGAAGACGATGAAAGTGTAAGGGTTTCTATTTTATCGAGACTTAGAAATGTAATAAAAGATTCAAACTACAATATTGAACCAATAAAAACACTTGTTAAGGAAGGAACGAATGACGAGAGCCATGCGGCAATCAAAGCTCTTTCAAACACAGATGACCCTGAAGTGGAAGATATATTGTTAGACGAATTCAAAATTACTAGTACACACATGAAAGGAATGATTTGTGGACCTCTTTCAACGGTTGGGACATTAAAATCAATTCCAATTTTAAAAGAAGTCTATAAAAAACAAGAGATAGTTTTTTGAGAATGGTTATAAACGATGCAGTAAATAAAATTGAAACTCGTAACCAAAGCTACCACTAACAGGGCGTATTGTATAAGTGTGGCTGAAGGAAGTCCAATGAACAAGGGTTCATTATTGGGCTTTGGTTCTGGCAGAAGATCATAGCCTTGCTTTTAGTTGTTATCATTATCATTTATAACTTTATTCAGCTTTAGTTACGGGCTGAATGGAATCCTAATTCCCCAACAACGCCAAGACTTTTTCGTTCGTTAGGTGCAACCCTATTGTAACACGCTAATACTTCTAAGGGCTAAAAAGCATAAATTGTTTAGTACAATGAACTGACACATTTTATTAATCTTCTTTTCCCATAAAACTTGGCTTATAAACATCTCACCATGGGGAAACTATTTCTCATTCACGATTTATTTGAAAACTTAGTGCTGTATTAGTGGCTTATTATATATGGCATACTTTTTATCCAGTACGTATTGTCTAAGTGTGGGAATCATGTAACTCTTATGAAAGGTTGTGTAAGTATTTTTAGTTATCAAACGCTCAAATTTACACAGTACAAATTCTTAGTAAATAAAATCATATTAAAATGAGCAACACAAAAGATTTAAACCATGAAGAAGCAATAAAAAAATTAAAGGAATTGGTAGACGAAATAAACATTTGCTTATTCTGTACAAACCTTAAAATTGATGATGGTGCAACCTGCCGTCCTATGGGAGCCCAAAAAGTTTGCGACCAAGGGAATATTTGGTTTTTTAGTGAAGCAAATAGCGATAAGAACAGAGAAATAAAGCAAGACAAACATGTACAGTTATTCTTCTCTCATCCCGGCAAAAGTTCTTACCTCGTTGTAAATGGTGAAGCTGAAATAATTATTGACAGAAAAAAAACAGAAGAACTTTGGACTCCCTTAGTAAAAATTTGGTTTCCTGATGGCAAAGAAGACCCCAATATTTCCATCATTAAAGTAAAGCCAACGAATGCTTACTATTGGGATACTGATGGAAACCGGATGATAAATTTTTTTAAAATGATTGCCTCTATAGCTACAGAAAAAAACTTGGTAACAAGCAATAAAGGCGAAATAAATATTTAATCAATTTCAATATCCACCATAATATGGCATACATCAAAACAAAAGCGACAAGTGAACAGAAATCAATAAGTATTTTTTACCAAGAGTATGGAGCAGGCAAAACCGTCATATTCATTCATGGATGGCCGCTTAATCATGAAATGTGGGAATACCAATTAGCAGAATTACCCCAACACAACCTCCGTTGCATAGCTTATGATAGAAGAGGATTTGGCAAATCAGACCGGTCATGGGAAGGTTACGATTACGATACCCTTGCCAGTGATCTTAATGATTTAATTACCGAATTAAATTTGACAGATGTAGTGCTTGTTGGATTTTCGATGGGCGGCGGAGAAATTGCCCGTTACATTGGAAAATATGGAAGTGAAAAAATTTCAAAAATTGTTTTTATCAGCTCTGTAACACCCTTTAGGCTCAAAACGGATGACAATCCGGATGGTACTGATCAGACCGTTTTTGAGGAAACAATAGAAAAAATAAAAGCCGATCGTCCTGCATTTCTTATAGAATTTGGAAAAAAGTTTTATGGAGTAGATGAATTGAAAAAGCCTGTAAGTGAAGCTATCTTGGCATGGAATCAAATGCTTTGCCTTATGAGTTCAGCCAAGGCAACAATAGATTGCGTTCATTCATTTACGGAAACTGATTTTAGAGCGGACTTAAAAAATATTGCTAAGCCAGTATTAATTATTCATGGTGATGCTGATGAAACAGTTCCTATTAAGGTTTCAGGAGATAAAACAGCAAAAATAATTTCACACGCTAAATACATTGTATACAAAGATGCACCCCATGGCTTATTTATTACCGAAAAGGAAAAACTCAGTGTAGATCTTTTAAATTTCATTAACGAATAAAACTCAGCGAGCATTATAACAAAACATTTATTAACAACAAAAAACAAAGAAAAATGGAAAACGAAAAAACAATCTCAGTGCTAAACACACTTATCACTATCAACAACGATAGAATTGAAGGTTACGATTACGATACCCTTGCCAGTGATCTTAATGATTTAATTACCGAATTAAATTTGACAGATGTAGTGCTTG